>VFZK01000061.1 GCA_016871215.1 Acidimicrobiia bacterium
CAGTCAGGGCGATGGTTTGATCGCAACGCAGACCGGTGCTCTTGTCGATCGGATGCGAGTAGATCCGGCGGAACTGCAGCTTGTCTCGGGACCGAATGACATAGAAGGCGAGGGAGTGTCGCCGCCTTCCCAGGGATTTCTCGAAACGCTAAGTTGCCGTTCACTGTGACAAAACTGACTCCCGGGTGGATCTTCCTAAGAGTGAAGAAAATTGAAATCGGTCACTACCAAAAACTCCCGTTACTGAACTGACATGAACAACTTGCAGACACTGTAGGCTCGAACAGCTGGACACTAGTGAAATGACACAAACAAAGGAAGTGAAACATGGTTGCTCCTAGAAACAGAGGCATCATCCGAACCTGCATTGTACTGCTCCTCACCTGGCTGGTCGCTGGTCTTGCGACCCGGCAATCCTTATCTGCCCAACTCTTCGAACACAAAGCCAAGGTGGTTGCGATCGAGAACCTGACGCACGACACGAAGCTCATCCGTTGCCGGCTGGCCGATTCCAAGAAGTTCCAGTTTGCTCCAGGACAGTACATCTTCCTAAAGGTGCCAGACGACTTCGTGAAAGAGTGGAATGCGCGCTACAAAACGACTCACACGGAAGTCATGCGACCTTATTCGTTTGCCTCAAGCTCGAGCAAACTTCCCGTCTTCGATTTGATCATCAAGCTCGTGTCGGCGTCGCCGGGGAAAGATGTGCCGCCGGGCATTGCCACCACGTATGTTTTCACCCGGCTGAAAGTTGGCGACGTTCTCGACATCAGCCAGCCGTTTGGCGAGTTGTCGCTCCGCAAAGATACTGGACGGCCGATTGTGATTGTGGCCGGAGGCACCGGCGCTGCGCCGTTCGTGTCTCTTCTGGAGTACTGGTTCGAGAAAAAGTTCGACCGGCGAAACGAGATCTTTTTCTACTTCGGGGTAAGAGCCAAGAAGGATCTCTTCTACCACGAGAAGTTTCAGGCCTGGGCCAAGAAGAAAAAACGCTTTCATTACATTCCAGCGCTGTCGAAGCCCGATGCCAACGACAACTGGACTGGCGAGACGGGCTTCATCCAAAAGATTGTGGACAAGTACTTGAAAGGTCCTTCAGACGCAGACGCGTATTTGGCGGGCCCTCCCATCATGGTTACCGAGACCGTCAAGGTTCTCACAGCTAAGGGAATCACGAAGGACCGGATTCACTACGACGAAATCGAGGTCAAGTAGCCGAATTGCTCGACCCACGAGCTCCTGAAATGCGAAGCATGTCTCCTGGGTTCCCGCCCCGGCTTGCTGTTTTCCGGGGTGACGACCTTTCGCGGGAACGACGGTAAGCCGGCATGCTGGACGCTCCTCCTGGATCTTGGGGCCTGTCTGCCGGGGCGACAACCTTTTGCGGGAACAACGAGGACTTCCACTGCAGGGCGTTGGGGAGAGGGGAAACGACACTATCACGGCGTTTCAATTCTTTCACACCTGCATTGAGTAAGGAGGAATCCGAACATGCGGCTCAAGTCCAGCCGGTCTCAGTCTTCGCGGTCGTCTTCGGTCTCTTGCAACGATGCGCACCAGTGCATGCCGAACACTTGCGGTTTGCCACGCTCCCCTGCGCGGGGGCGAGAGGAACCGAAGTGTGGATTCTTTCACGAGTCGACTTCATGCATGGGTCGTCGGCAGTTTCTGCAAAAACTCGCTGTGGTTACAACGAGCGGCCTGGTGCTGGAGATGCCCACCGATGCGCGCGGCCGAGGCCTGCGGCAAGTCAAACGAAGTTCGTCGTGGGTTGTCCCCTTCGGCAAAACGGACCTCAAGGTCTCGCGACTATGCCAAGGGACTGCTTTTCGCAAGAACAAACGCGAAGCTGACGATCCCAATGCCCAAAGAGTCTTGCGTGCCTGCCTTGATTTGGGCATTAACTTCTTCGATTCCTCGAATGCCTACGGTTGGGGTGGCTCCGAGCTGGCGCTGGGCCGCGCGCTGGCGGGACGGCGTTCGGAAGTCGTGGTCTGTACGAAAGTACATCCAGGGCTGAAGCCTGTCGGGTCGAACCCGGCGCAGCGTGTTCCGTTTACACGCGCCTTTGCTCAGAGCGAGCTCGAAGGAAGCCTTCGCCGGCTGCGAACGGAGTACGTCGATCTCTATCTGATGCACAATCCCGACGAGTTGACGCCCCTTGAGGAGATCTTCGAAACGATGCAGGCACTGGTTCAGTCCGGCAAGGTTCGATACTGGGGAGTGTCGAACCACAGTCCCGAACAGGTTGCCCGCTTCGTGGAGTTGGGCAAGCAGGGCGGGCACGCGATCGCCGGGATTCAGAATTACTACAACCTCATTCAGCGGGAGTTGGAAGGCAAGATGTTTCCCTTGCTGCGGGAGAACGAACTGGGCCTCATGCCTTACAGTCCCCTCGATGAGGGCCGATTGCTGGAGCCGCTCAGCGCTGTTTCGGACGCCGGCAGGAGAGCATTGTTGTCTTCGGTGGATGAAGCTGCCCGACAGTGCAGCGCCACACGGGCGCAAGTCCTCATTGCCTGGGTGTTATCGCATCCCGAGGCAACCTGTGCACTTGCTGGAGCCGAGACGCCTGAGCACATCAAAGAAAACCTTGGCGCACTGGATCTGGTGCTGCCTCCGGAAGTCTTGAGCCGCCTTAATGCCGCCAGCAACGAGTACCTACAACAACGGTCGAAGCAGGCTGGAAAGTCAGGGTGACGGAAGGCTATTTCCTGAAAGGGGAACCGAAGAGGGCGTGACCTGGTATACAATGCCACAACTTCGAATGGCCCTGGAAGGAGTCCACAACTACCTACCTACGCCCTTCCATCCGGACTACCGGTTGAATGCTTCTGGAACAGCCACCAATGTTGCCTACTACGCTAGCACCACGCCTCAGGAACAGACCATCGTCGTTGGTGGAGGATATGGCGAGGGCTGGAAGCTCGATGTGCTCGAGCATCGCGCGCTAGTTGCAGCCGCCGTGCGCGCTGCACGAGGAAGAATGCCGGTGATGGCTGGAGTCATTGCCGGATACCGGATTGCTTTGCACCTCGCGCGCAACGCCGAAAGCGCAGGAGCAGACGCGGTCATCGTGTTTCCTCCTCCCGATGGGTTTCCTGGACCGGAAGGCTGCTTCGCCTTCTTTCGAGAGATTGCCAAAGCCATCCGCATCGGCGTGGTCGTTTTTTTGAGGCACGAATTCTGGCCTGAGGTGTTGCAACGTTTGGGCCAGCAGGAAAATGTGATTGGGTTTCTTCCTCCGCTGAATCTCGCCCCGGGATTCTACGATCGTGTGGCCGATTCCATTGACAGGCTGGACTTGAAACATCTGCTCTGGATTGCCGAGAACGAACCAGCGGCGATGTTGAGCTTCCCGCTAGGAGCGCGAGCCTACACGACAGCCGCTGCGGCGTTCGTGCCAGGTGCCTGCCGTGAGCTGTGGCAACAGGGGACCCGCGGCAACAGGAACGCCATGCGCGCTGTGGCGAAGGAGAGAATTGACCCGATTTTACGCATTCGGAGTTATCGTCCAGGTTACGGTATCAGCGGAGTGAAGGCAGCCATGGAACTGCTAGGCGGCGCCGGAGGGCCAGTACGCCCGCCAGGGACCCAAGTTCTGAACGAAGATCGTCCTGGGATTGCCGAGATCCTCAAGAAGCACTCCGAGATCAAACGCCTGGACCCGATCTGACGGTCAGCGGAAGGTTCGTCGCGCGCCACGCCAGTGGCGCATGGGCTCTGGAGCCACTGAGTTTGGTCTGCAGGATAGCGAGGCATTCTTTTAATAGCGCTTCAGCGCGGTGGAACACGAGCTGGAAGCCCGAGTCACGTGGCGTGGGCATCTTGCCCATGCTCGATGAGCCGGGAGAACGAGAGCGCCAGAGGACTGGCGCACTCCAAAACTGGCGAACTTCCGAGATGTGGGCGGCGACGCGCGAGCGTCTTGGAGTGCGGCAGTCTTCTGCCGCTTTCGCGCACCAAAGCTCGTCCTGCAGCAGGAGTGCCTTGAAGTGTCACTAGGAATGGTAACGTTCAGTAGGAGGCCTCATGATTCGAACAACCTCGCAGGAACTCACCCGGCGTTCGTTTGTCTCGTCGCTAGCGGGAACAGCGGTGCTGCTAAACGGGCAGGGGATCGGGCAGGCGGCAGAGACTAGCAGCAAAGAAACGCTGGTCGCTTTCGGCGCTCATCCGGCCGATGTGATGGGTTCGTGTGGCGCCACGTTGCTTAAACATGCCTTGCGAGGCGACAAAGCCGTTGCGGTCCCGTTGACTTTGGGTGTCGGTCATCTCTGGAAACCGAAAGAGGGGAGCTTTGGCCGTTTGAAGGATGAATCGACGGCCCAACTCAAGACCTTAGAACAAGCGAATCGCTTCTACACGGACGTCGTGCAGAAGGCCTACGCGGCGCTGAGTCCAGTGGAGCTGCATCTGTTGGGTCTGGCTGACAGCCCTCTGGAATTGTCCACGAAGAACATCAAGGCAGTAGTGGAAGTGATCCGCCGCTTCCAGCCAACCATGGTCCTGACGCACCACCCAACGATGTCATTGCTCGCAGGGCATCCCGATCATCGCGATGCCGGAGAGTTGGTGCTTCGCGCCATCATGCTTGCCATGGAGGAGACCTTTCATACTTCTCCGTATCCCACAGCCGTGGTGAGCCGCATTATCTGTTACGGAGGAAGCGGTGACCGTTGGCAGTCTCTGGGCCAGGCCGATGCTCCCAATGTCTTCGTCGACGTCAGCGACACTGCGACCGCTAAAGATAAGGCATCTCTGATCCATGGCCCCCTTTTTGGCGTGACTGCCGACAGCCTCAAACAGCGCTGGAGCCGGTCGTCCCAGCCGGGGCATCCGCATCTTGAAGCCTTTGTGCAATTGCGACCCGTTGTGGTGGATTACCTTCGATCCAGCCCTGGGCGGCCCTGGCTGGGCGCAAACCTGCTCGAGGGAAAAGCCGAACGATCGAAGGCGTGATGGACGGACCTCGGTGTGCAGCGGGCTGACTTACTGTATGGGTGAAGATCAGCGTCACCCGGAGGATTCACTATGATCCTTTTCACCAATGGAAGCGTCATAGACGGTTCAGGCAGGCCTGCTGAGCCGCTGTCACTGCTGGTTGACGACGGGAAGATCGTCGACGTTGGAGCCGTGCAGCCTTCCTCGGAAATGGAAGTTTGCGATTGCAGCGGCTGCATTGTCGCACCAGGATTCATCGATGTTCACAGCCACTCAGATTTAGAGGTTTTGGAACACAGGCCTGAGAAGGTGCGCCAAGGCGTTACTACCGAAGTGGTTGGCAACTGCGGGTTCTCGCTTTTTCCAGCGCTGCCGGAGGGTCCGCTGGTTCCGAGTTTCGAGCTCTTTGCGAGGCGTGGCACGCACCGTTGGCCTGATGCCGCCAGCTATTTCGACCAGGTCGAAGAAGTTGGCGCCTACACCAACGTGGCCAGCCTGGTCGGCCACGCCACAGTTCGAGCCAATGTCTCTGGGATGAAGGCGGGCGCAATGCAGCCCGGCGAGATGAAAAGCGCCGAGGCGCATCTGGCTTCCTGCTTGCAGCAAGGCGCGATCGGTTTTTCGACCGGCCTGAACGAAGTGCCGAGCAGCTATGGCGACTTTGCGGAACTGGAGCAGCTATGCCGCGTCGTGCGGCAACACAACGGCTTCTACACGAGCCATCTGCGTGACTACAAATTTCGGATTCTGGAAGCAGTCGAAGAAGCGCTGAACCTCGGACGAACGACGGGCGTTCCCGTACAGCTATCGCACTTGCAGACGGTGGGCCGCAAAAACTGGGAGAAGATGGAGCCTGTGCTGGGTCTGATTGAACGCGCGGTTGCCGATGGCGTTGACGTCGGAATCGATGCCTACCCGTACCTGGCCGGTTCCTGCCACCTCACCCAGTTTCTTCCCACGTGGGCGCTCGAGGGAGGAACGGAAGAGTTGATGAAGCGGTTGGCACTGGACAGGACGCGAAGTCAGATCGCCAACGAGACCGAGGCGGGCATGTCCAATTCCTGGTCCGACCTGCTGGTGTGCGGCGTGGCCGATTCCGAGCAGCCGGGCGTGGCCGGTTCCAGAATCCAGGAGATTGCCGGCCAATGGGGTTGTTCCGGCGTGGATGCGGCTCTGGAACTGCTGCTGAGAAATCGCGGTGCCGTTCGCGTCATATCGTTCAACCAATCGGACGAGAACCTGCGCAAGGTTCTTTCGCACCCTCTGACTTCGGTGATCACCGACGGGTTGGTGACTGACGGGAAGAGCCACCCCAGGACCTTCGGGACCTATCCGACGCTCCTGGGCGATTTCGTCAGAAACAGGAAGTGGTTCTCGTGGGAAGAGGCCGTTCACAAAGCCAGCGGGCTGCCAGCGACACGCTTTCGACTTTCCTGTCGAGGTCTCCTTCGAAAGGGATACTGGGCGGATATTGTGGTGTTCGATCCCGGGAGCATCGGCACTCGATCGAGCTATCTCGAGCCCGACACTCCCCCAGAAGGGATCGTTCATGTCATGGTCAATGGAACTTGGGTGATTCAGGAAGGCCGTCTGAGGGAGAGGTATCCTGGGCAGGCTCTCAGGCACTGAGTTCCGTCATCCAACACAGTGCCCGATGCGTTCCGGTAGCCTCGACGTTGCACCTACTGGCCGGGGTTGAGAATCTCGTCGAGTTCCAGGCTGCACTTTTCCAGCACTTTCATGAGATGGAAATCGCCTCCCCAAGGCACCATCTGGGCGCCCATCTTGCGGAAGCGGCTAACGGCTTCGGGGCTTCCGGCGGGGATTCCCCAGGCTTTCTTGTGGCGAGCTGCCGCCGCCGCAACCCGCTCGATGGCCTTGTCGAGGGCTTCCTGTGAACCGCCCAGACGCAGGCGCAAGTCGGCAGGGCCTACAAAAACGCAGTCGATGCCAGGGACGGCAGCAATCGACTCCACGTTCTCCACCGCTTCCGCCGTTTCGATTTGGGCGACAACAAACGTCTCGCGATTCGCCTCCGCAAAGTACTCGCTGCCGGGACGCCACGAATCCAAGACGTAGTCGCCATCCAGCCCCGCTCCGTCGACGCCCCGGTTCCCGTCTGGAGGGAATTTGACAGCATCGACGACGTGGCGCGCGATCTCGGCACTCGAAGCGAACGGAATCATGAAACCGGCTGCTCCCTCTTCCAGGTAGCGATAGAGGCCGGTGCGCTCCATCGTTGGAGGACGAACCATGCAGTCGATATCGTGAAGCACGCAGTGAGCTAACAACGCTTGAACTTCCCGAGAGCCCATGGCGCGGTGCTCAAGATCGAGCCAGATGCCGTCGTAATTGAAATGGGCCGCATGCCGGACGAAAAACGGCAAGAAATGCCCCATGCCGCACATGCGCGCAAATTCGCCGTTTCTCAGTTTCTTGAGCACTTTGCTTTTTCGCATTCAACCACCTCCCGTTTTTCTTGCAGTTTCCAGGCTGCAACCTGACTGAACGGTCTGACGTTGTGATCCAAGGACGGCCGCAGGAGTGGGATCGCCCATCAAGAGCTGCGTCGCGCCAGCCGAGACAATGCGGGCCATTATGGTGCTTTCGATTCTCTTGTCAAGACGAATGGATTGTTTTTTGATATGAGTAACCAATATTCGCCTGCGACCGAAGGTTGCCCAAGGCGCAGATGTTTCGTTACCGATGTCATTTCCAGGTTTGGTTGGAGGCCGGGTGCTCGCACGCCGGCGCAGCTTTGGCCTCGAGCCCGTGTAGTGCAGCAGTGGCGTGCGTCGTCACGAGCTGGAAGCGTGGCGCAGACTTGCAGCCAGTGGAGCCGCCGCCCCCCGCGGAAGCAGGAGCCCCGCACTGGGTGGAAGACTGGATTCCCGCTTTTGCGGGAATGACGACATAGTGACGCTTGGGCGGGTACCGGGAGTTCCTACATTTCAATTCCCAAGGTTTCCAGGCGGGTGCGTCAACCCCGGGGCAAGCCAGAGGCAGGGTCCCGTCAAAGTCGTGAGCCCTCCCTTATGGTCGGGCTCCTGAATAGCCGCGTGGACCAAATCAGTAGCCCGCGCGTTAGCAAGGGCTCAACCTCGACTCAAGGACTTACGAGACTTTGACGGGGCCCTGAAGCCGGGGGCTTGCTAGTGCTTCACCACAAGCGTGGCCTTCCACGGGCTGGGACGCCGTTACTAGTATTACTATTCTAAGTCTTGTCCCGATACTTTGGGTGGCGCACACATGGCGCAGTTTGTCATGTGTGCGTACGGTACGCATGCATTGCAAAAAGCACGATGTATGCGCCACCCGAAGAGACTTAACAAAGTACTACTAGGTAGCAGGCATCTCGCTAATGACGGATTCTAGAGACGGCAGGCGGCAGCAGCGCTGGCGTGATAGCCGCCGGTAGTCAGGTAGCGCATTCCAAAACACGATAGGAGTGGTGATCTTATGCGAAGGATCTCAAGAATTAGACGCTCCCTGTTCATGGCAGCCACACTGTTGCTGGTTCCAGGCGTGGCAATTCAAGCGGTCGACCGTTTGTTCGTGCTCACCGCAGAAGATCGACTTGCCTACTATCGCATCGAGGGCCCCCACTCCGCGAAGCTGGTACGAAGCTATAGCAAGAACGACTTTCCAGCGATCTTTCCAGCTCGGCATCTCGAGATCAAGAGCGGCAACATCTTGACAACCTACGACAGCCAGAGAAACCGTGTGGGACAGCTCGTATTCGACAGCGCGTCTGAACAATTGGCTGTTTATCGCGGAGAGCCCGGCAGCGCGGCGACTCTCACCGGACGCACCCTCGAGCGGCCGGCGTTGGACGAGAAATTTCGCGGAGAAGGTTCTCTCTACGCCAAGCCGCGTGGGATGTCACAGGAGCTGGAACTGCCAGCTTTCTGGAGCGAGAGTGGCCGGCGTTACGTGGCGTTGTTCGCGCTGGGTGGCCACGTCGGCGGGCTGAAAACAGACGCCATCGAGCGCCTCACGGCCGAGCCTCACTCGACGAAGCCTGCAGCGCCTAAAGCGTGGTTGCAGCTGGCGGGCAGCCAATTCAATGCCGTCGCTGTCAGTCCCTGGCACGAGGCGTTCGTCAGCGACCGCAAAGGTCCTGTCATACGCCGCTTTCAACTTAAGGATGGCGTGTTGGTCGCTGGAAGTGAGATGAAGGACAAAGAATGGAGCACTCTCGGGGCGCTGGCTTTCAACCCCGACGGAGACCTCTTCGTGGCTGTGCACACGGCGGGAGCCAGCCACGAAATCCACCGTTACAGTTTCGTCCTGGACGATTTCGTGAATTGGCGCCCAATGCTGCGTGACAAGATCAAAGTTGAAGGTGGACTGTTGGATCTGGCGCTCGCCAGGCCAGTTGGGTGGGTACTTTCAGAGAAGACCAACCCGCTGGTGAAACTGAGCGCTGCTGAGGCTGGCGGGCATTTTGGTATTTCGCAGACGGTGCTTGTGTCGCCGCAGACGAATTCTGAGGCTAGCCTGATCGCCTTGGTGGAATACGAGCCGGGAGGGCACACACCTGTTCATTATCACGCACAGATGGAGCAGGTCGAAGTTGTGATTTCGGGCCGCGCGCTCTGGGAGGTCGGTGAGATGGAAAGGGAAGTGGGCCCAGGCGACGTCATCTTCTGTCCGAGATATGTGAAGCACGGCTACAAGGTGCTGGGCGACCAGCCCTTCAAGTTTCTGCAACTCGAATGGCGCGACCTTAAACCCAACAAGTAAACATTCCTTCGTCCGGGAGGTTTCATGCGAAGCGCAGTGGCAAGTTTGGGAAGATGGGTCTGGCTGGCACTCACTTTGAGCGTGTCCTTGCTTTCGGCAGATGGCCAGCCACGTCTGACTTGGCGCCAGAATTCGTTCAAAGACTTTGCAGCCGGGAGTTTTGGAGACGGCGGCGCCAATACCTACGTTTCCGCTCGGGGAGTGATCCAGTTAGTGAATCGATGGGATCTGGATCTCAATGGCGCGCTTGACCTGGTGTTTGCGAACACGCACCCGCATGTCGAGAAACTTGACGCCACCATCTTTTGGGGAGATGGGAAAGACTTCGACCAGGCTCGAACGTCTTCTGTGCCCAACGACGGCGCCCAGCATGCGTCTGCGGCCGATCTAAATCGGGATGGCCAGATCGACCTGGTGTTGGCGAATTACACGAACGGGACGTGGGATGGCATGGACTCTTACGTCTATTTCGCTGGCACGGCCGGCGCCAGCCAGGACTCGGGCCAATGGCGGTTTCCGCCTTTCGAGCGTAAAGCCACCTTGCCGACACGTGCGGCGCAGCACAGCGCCGTTGCCGATCTGAACAAGGATGGATATCCGGACATCGTCTTCGCACTCTCGGCTGGATTTTGGGAGTATCGCGCGACCGGGCCTGCTGGCTACGAATCGCCTTCCCGGATCTATTGGGGTTCGGCTCAGGGATTCGACAAAGCACGCAAGACCGATCTCCCGGCGCTGGCGGCTTCCGCCGTCGCCGTTGCCGACCTCAACAAAGATTCCTGGCCAGACATTGTTTTTGCGAATCGTGAGAAAGCCGGCGTCTTCGATGCCGAGTCTTTCGTTTACTGGGGCGGAAGCAAAGGCTTCGATCCCCGCAACCGCACGGAACTGCCTACCAAACAGGCCAACTGGGTGATTGTCGGCGATCTCGATCGAGACAGCTTGCCAGACCTCGTTTTCGCGAACGGCTTGGGGAACTCTACGGGTTACCTGAACTCGAGCACAGGTTTCTCTCCAACTCGCCGCCTGCAATTCGCGACGAGTAACGCGCGTGCTTGCGCGATTAGCGACCTCAACCGTGACGGCTGGCCAGACCTGTTTTTCACAAATCACGAAACGGCTGGCAATCCACTCACGCAGTCGTATTTGTACTGGGGATCGGCGCAGGGTTTTGCCGAGAACCGGCGCCAGGATTTCGAAACCGTGGGTGCTTGGGGAGTGTCGATCGCAGATCTCAACCGCGACGGGTTCGAGGAGATTGTAGTCTCGAACTACAAAGAGCACTTCTCATTCGATGTGCCTTCCTGCGTCTATTGGAACCTCAAAGGCAACTTCAGCGATACGCGCAGGACCTCTCTCTTCACGCGAGGCGCCATCGGAAACACAGTCGCGGACTTCAATCATGACGGTAATCCTGACCTTCTGTTCCTGAATACGATTGGCCGGTCGAGAGGCGGCATCAGCCCGATTTACGTCTACTGGGGAGATCGCCAAGGGAACTATGCGCCGAAACGCCGCCAGGAGCTTCCAGCGGTCGATCCTTACGAGTGGGCAGCTGGCGACTTCAATGACGATGGCTGGCCTGACCTGGTCGTCGCCAATTTCGGCGAGACGGTTCGTTGGAAGCAGGAAAGCTATATTTATTGGGGAGGGCCGCGAGGCTTCTCTGTGGAACGTCGTTCAGCGCTGATGGGAAACGGCAGTGCCGGCGTTTCGACCGCCGACCTGGATCGTGATGGCTACCTCGACATTGTGCTCTCCAACTCTCCGAAAGCCAGCGACCCGGAGAAGGGGGCGTTTATTTACTGGGGAAGCGCTTCTGGGTTCGTCGTCACGGATCGGACGGAACTCCCCACAGGTGCGAACGCCGCAACCATCGTCGACCTCAATCTCGATGGGCACTTGGACTTGATATTCGCTTCCCGCCCTGGCGAGGGAGTTCCGATATTCTGGGGCCATGGTTCCAGAAGCTACGGTCCAGAGCGGCGGTCGATCGTTCCCGACAGCGCCGGTATCACAGGCATCGAAGTAGCTGACTTGAACCGAGACGGCGCGCTCGACCTTGTTCTCAGCCGCGCCAGCGACAAGGGTTCGAGATTGGCTACGAGCTTCATTTACTGGGGAGACAAGAAGGGCGAGTTTAGCAGCCAGAGACGCTTCGAGTTCGAGACCGAAGGAACGATTGTGGTGACCGTCGCCGATGTCAACCAGGATGGCTGGCTGGATATGGTCTGTCCGAACTACAATACGGGTTCGAGTAGAGCCACCTTGTCGCGCATCTATTTCGGCAGCCCTGAAGGCTTCTCGCCGGAACGGTCGATCAAACTCCCAACCAGCGCCGGGGCCGGAAGCCAGGTCGCCGATTTCAACCGCGATGGCTATGCCGATGTTCTTTTTATCTGTCATCGCTCCGAAGGCGACCCGAATCAGTCAGGCGCATTCGGAGACCATAGGACCGATTCGTTCCTTTACTGGGGCGGCCCGAACGGTTTCAGCGCGAGCCACCGACTGGGCATTCCGGCAAGCGGCCCGCACAATGACTCTGGAGTCGACTTGGGCAACATCTACGATCGGCGCCACGAGTACGATTACCTCTCAGCGGCTTTCGATTTCCAAGGACGGAAGTCAGCGACCCTCAGTTGGCGAGCTCAAACGCCACACGGAAGTTCTGTTCAACTGCAGATTCGCACAGCCGCGACCAAAGAAGCCCTGCAAGCGGGGTCGTGGAATGGTCCTGCGGGACCGGGCAGCTACTACGAGGATTCCAGCCGAATCTCGCTCTCGGATTCCAGCCACCGCTGGATCCAGTACCGAGCGGTGCTGAAGTCGCCGGATGGCGCCGCCTCTCCGGCTCTCGAGGAAGTCGTGTTGGCGTTCGAGTAGAGCACCGCCGAAGACCACCCAACCCGCTTGTGAAATCCCGGTAGCGCAGATCCCGCGTTTGGTACGGGTCTAGAGCCGTTGGAGTGGCGGGACCAGTCAGAGGAACGGCTACGCGTGAAAACCAGACGATGAACGTGGGCAGCAAATGGGTTGCGCCGCTGCGTTTCACCGAGGGGCAGCACCCGCTGGCTAGGCCGTATTCGGCGAATTAGAGCTGAGCGGTGCCGCAGCGAAGGCCAAGCACGCCCGAATATCCTCGCGCGCGAGATCTGGAAAGTCACTTAGGATCTCATCCTGGCTCATTCCACCCGCGAGATATTCCAGAACGTCATACACCGTAATCCTTGTACCTTTGACGCACGGCTTGCCGCTGCGTACTCCTGGATTTACATACCTCGCCGCCTGAGTGGTCCTCGACACCGATGTTCCCGTCACGAGTGGCCCAACAATCAGGTCAAGCTGCCCGCCTGCACCTGCTGCGGAGCCGGAGATGCGTTTGGAAGTTTTTATTGCCGCTGCCAGAAAGAATGCGCAGCCCGGGTCGACTTGAGCCGAAGGTTAGACCTTCGGTCTGTTGTTTCACAGCTGCCGCTGCCGGATCGCGAAAGCTGGGCAACGCCCCGCCGTGCTCTGGCAACATACACCCAATTTGCCCACCCAACGCAGGTTCTGCGCGGCGCAAGACTAATCTTTGGGATGTGCCCACGCCATGACGCTAAACAACGCGAGATTCGGCTGGGTGACATCGACGCGCGTGTGTTGAACGATCACTCTCTCTGAAGAGGTCAGGCGCAGAGCATAGGGAACATCGCGAGGCAGCAAGCGTCCCTCGAGATCCTTTGCCCGGTCGAGCCGGAAATGAAGAGTGCGTTCTGCGCCGACGGTGAATTGAATTCCCTTGATCGGGGCACGGTCTTCGAAAAACAGATCCAACGTGCATTCGGCCTCTGACTGGCTGCAATTCAGCACACACAAGCTTTCGTGCGACACATAGCCGGTTGGACTAGCCGCCGACGGCAACGTCGTCGGGAGATAGCCGTCTGGGACAAACCAGGTTCGATATCCTTGTGACGCTTCCATATCCGAACTCCTTGTTCAGTGGGGCTGTGAAAGAAGAAAGTTAAGTCTTGGATTCCTTTGTTGATCTCATGTCCCACATCCTTGTTGGCTGGACACAAGCGGCCGGTGGGACCAAGACTTCTGCTTCATGGCCGCACTGGCGTGCGGCACTACGAGCGTGTGAGCGTCACGCGCAAGGGACAGTTCACGACTTCCACGGGACAATCGAGCGCCGCCAGCCCGGCCTTGCGAACCATATGATATCTGATATCATCCCTCAACCGAGCCGGTGGATGGAGCCTGCGACCTGCTTTTGTGTGCTCGCCTGCCGAACCTAAGCCGCCTGTGGACCGGAGGAGACGCGATGCAGAACTTCGAACTCAAGAACCGTGCAATTCGCGAAGCGTTTCTGAAGTTCAAACGGGAAAACCCTGAGAAAATGGACCGGCGGATCCAACTATCCTGGTCGAACTGGGGGTTCGGGATCGAGCCGCTGCAGGTGTCAGTCAAACGCCTGGCAGACCGCGGAGTACGCTTCATCGAACTGCATGGCAACCGCTATGCCCCCCGGTTGGGTTACAAAACGAACGAGGTCGAAAGAATTCTATCGGATCATGGCGTTCGCTGCTCCGGGATCTGCGGGATGTTTTCCAAGGAAAATGAGCTGGCGAGCAACAGTGGATTGGTGCGCCAACATGCTCTGGACTATATCGAGCGAAACCTGGAGCTTGGAGCTTCCCTCGGCGCCAAGTACTTTCTCATCGTCCCCGGCGCGGTTGGACGGCCTCAGAAGATCGACGACTGCGAGTTCGAACGCTCGGTCGAAAGCCTGAAGATGGCAGCGACGCTGTTTGGGAAATCGGGAATTCGCGGAGCCGTGGAACCGATCCGATCTGCCGAGGTGAGCCTGGTCCACACCTTCAACGAAGCCGTACGCTACATCGAAGCCGTAGGCTCCAGTGGCATCCAGCACATCAACGGCGACGTTTATCACATGCAAGTTGAGGAACAACACATCGGAGAGACGCTTTGGCGCGCTGGAGAGCGGTTGGCGAACTTGCACCTGGCCGATAGCAATCGCTGCGCGTTGGGAGAAGGCAGCCTCGATCTTGACACGATCATCATGTCGCTCTATCTGATCGGATTTAACAACGCGTTGTGTTTTGCCACTCCAGAGCCGCTGGGCCCAGGCGGCGATCCTTATCCAGCCATGTTCGGCAAGCCGGACGGCCAACTGTTAGATTCCATGGTCAAAACCACAGCCAGCACTTGGAGTCAGCGCGAAGACTTTGTTCGCCAGCTCTAAAGCGACAGCTGTTCATCGCAGTGCTCGTTTCGCCGCTGGCACTCCGGCTGGCGGCAACAACCGAGCCTCGATTCGACGAATCCAGCTCACGAAGGAGGAACGACGTGTCCCAAGATGCTTACAAGGTCCTTTGCGACCAACTCGAGACTCGTGGCGTTCGAGTTGCCGAGGTTAAGAGCCGCCTCAAGGCTCAGCACATCGAGACTCCCAGCTGGGCTTACTCCGACACAGGCACTCGCTTCGGAATCTACAAGCAGGCTGGAGCGGCTCGCACGCTGTACGAGAAGATTGAAGATGCTGCTTTGGTCAATCGGCTGACCGGTGTGGCGCGCACCATGGCAGTGCATATTGGTTGGGACCAATCCGATGACTGGTTAGGTGTAAAGCAGTATGCCGAAAGCCAAGGGCTCAAGCTGGGATCGGTGAATCCAAACGTCTTTCAAGGCCAGGACTACAAGTTTGGCGCCTTCACGAGTGAGGAGGCACGCGTTCGGGAGAGGGCGCTGCAGGCTCATTTCGAATGCATCGACATCATGCGGACGATTGGGTCTGAAGTTCTCAGCGTCTGGTATGGAGACGGCACGAACTACCCGGGGCAAGGAGACTTTCGCCGCCGCAAGCGCCACCTGCTTGCGTGTCTGCGGGAGGTCTACTCGCGGTTGCAGGGGAAAGAGACAATCCTGGTCGAATACAAGTTCTTTGAGCCAGCCTTTTATCACACCGACATCGCCGATTGGGGTCTCGCCTATCTTCTGGCCTCCAACTTGGGAGAGCAGGCGAAGGTGCTGGTAGACCTGGGCCACCATGCGCACGGAGTGAATATCGAGCACATCGTGGCCGTGCTTTTGGACGAAGGCAAGCTGGGAGGATTCCACTTCAACAACCGCAAGTATGCGGATGACGATCTGACCGTCGGGTCGATCAACCCCTACGAGCTTTTTCTGATTTATTGCGAGCTCGCCGCTGACGAGGTGGCTTCGCGGGAGGTAGCGTACATGGTCGACCAGTGCCACTACCTCAAACCGAAAACGGAAGAGATGATTCAGACCATCGCGAATCTGCAAAGTGCTTACGCAAAAGCTCTCATCGTGAATCGCACCAGGCTAAAGGAAGCTCAACTGGGCCGCGACCTGGTGGCGGCCGAAAACGAGCTGGTCCGTGCGTTCAATACGGATGTGCAGCCACTGCTGGAAGAGGTTCGCGAAGAAATGGGTTGTCCTAGAGATCCTCTCGAGGCGTTCCGGAAAGGTGGCTATCTGGAAAAGGCGATCCAGGCACGGTCGTCGAAGACTGCCTCATAGAGGAGATTCAGGCTGCGGCCGCCGAGACTGTTCTGAGGGAGCATGTTCGTTCAGAGAGGCGCTCCATGGCGACGGTGCGATGTGATTGCCGATGAAGTAGGCAGTTGCTGGATTCCCACTTTCGCAGGAACCACGGAAGACCCCTTTCAAGACGGCAGGCAGTACGCGCATGCTTCGAGGATGTGAGTGTTTTCGGACGGCTGGCCGAGCTGCCAACGAGTTTGCTCGGAGAATGCGCGAGCTTCGCATCGATTTGGGGAAACGGGCCCGGCGGAGAGCTGCCCGCTGTGTGGGAGTTGGAGTGGTTGCCTTGCTCGCCTATTGCTGGTGGCCGGCCCTGAAGGTCTCGTTCAGCCGGACACAGACTCGATCCCAAACGACTTGGATCCGGCAGGCAGGGTTTGGCGATCTTTCGAAAGGGAGTTTTGCAGACGGTGGCCGCAACCTTTACGTTTCGGCGGCGGGCCGAGTTCAGACGATTCAGCGGTGGGATCTCAATCAAGATGGCTCTCTCGATCTTGTCTTCACTCAAGATACCAATTACCGCACCGAAAGTGCAGACGCGCTGATCTACTGGGGATCGACCGAAGGGTTTGTCTCTCTGTTTCCGCCCATGTGGGAGGATCGGCCTCGTGCGACGCTTTTCGAGCGGATGCTGACGGAGCGCAACCGTTTCACAACACTCCCGACTTTGGGCGGCGGGCGCAGTCGGATTGCAGACCTGAACCGCGACGGTTTCCTCGACATTGTTTTTGTGAACCTCATTCACAACTATGGTCACGAGCTGAACGCTTACATCTATTGGGGAAGCCGCCAGCCTTACAGTGTCGAGCGGCGAACCGAGCTGCCGACCCTGTTTGCTCATGGCGTGGAGGTCGGCGACCTCAACGGCGATGGGTATCCCGATCTGATCTTTGCCAATCGCGGCGATTATGAGCTGGAAGCCCGTTTTGGGGCGCGTGACAATCGCGAGTCTTATATCTATTGGGGTGGACCGGCGGGTTTCAGTCCAGCGCATCGGAGCTCAATGCCAACTCATAACGCCTTGGACTGCGCCGTCGGCGACTATAACGGCGATGGGCGCCTCGACGTTGCGTTCATCAACCTGCCAGTCGATGGACCCGCGAGCTTGTCCGTCTACTACCCAGATTATGCGCCGAACGGGCTTATAGCGACTGAACCGGAACGGAGGGATTGAAAGGAAAGCGGGAGTGCCCTAGGATAGGCGGTTTGCAAAGACGACCTATCCAGACTTGATAGAGCGATCAAGGAAAGGAGCACTCCCGAATGGAGAAGATAGCAAAAGCGCCGAGGTCTGAAAAGGCCGTTGCGAGCGGAAAAGAAAGAACGCGGGGGAAAGCCAATAAAATCGGGGCGGCCACCCGGTACGACTTTGGAGGCGGGGTGCTGACCCCGTACGGCGGCCTGTTACCGCTGGCGGCGTTGTTGGAGAAGCTGGAGTTTGTGCAGCTGCTGTACGAGAAGCTAACGGTCAAGCGGCAGCCGGCGAGTCTGAGTAATGCCCAATTCGTGATGGGGACCGTGTTGATGTTTTACTTAGGTTTTGCGCGAATGCACCATGTGAGATACGTGCGGGACGATGAGATGGTGCAAGAGGTGTTGGGCAGCGCGG
>VFZK01000062.1 GCA_016871215.1 Acidimicrobiia bacterium
GGTAGCTCTTGCGCTGCGTTTCAATCGGAGTCGACAGGGGAGACCTCGCTGTTGGTCTGGGTTCCCATGTTCTTTTAATGCATCGAATCTCACTTGTCCAGCGGTTTCCGATCTATCATCGGATTTTTAAACACCCTCTTAGAGAGCCCCGCTTCCCAAAAAAAGGAAAGCGTGTGCACCCCGCGCTGAGGCCGCGTCAACGCCTCTGCGCTCGTCCGCTCCGCGTTGACTATCGAGGCCGATGCCATTAAGATGGCTGCTCGTGTTTCGCGGCGAGACCTCGCTGAGAGGACGAGCTCACGATAGACAAGCAGCGATTGTCTCTACTCCGTCTTCAACTTTTCGAGTGATTCGATAGAGGAGGAACACTCATGCCTTACGAATGGAAATTCAATCCGCGGCCTTACTCGGACGCCGAAGCCAAGGAACTGCTCAAAGATGTAATTTCAGTCGAAACCACCGATTGGCACTACAACACCCATCACAAAGGGTATGTCACGTTCCTGAACAACATCGAGAAAGAGCTGGAAGGAGCCGACCGCTCCAAAGCCAACGGCAACTATAGCCAGATTGGCGAGCTGAAGCGGCGGTTCACCTGGAACCATGCCGGCGCTCTCTTGCATGACGTTTACTGGGAAGTGCTCGGCGGTGACGGCGATGTCTCGAAAGCCCCGACGTTATCGCAAGCTCTGGCGGCTGAGTTCGGCTCCATCGACAGCTGGAAGGCCGATTTCAAGGCTGCCGCCGTGTCGGCCAAGCTGAGCGGCTGGGGATTGTTGGTATACGATGCCCTTTATTCGCAACGGTTGTTGAATGTTTTGGTAGACGAACATCAGTACGGCGCCATTTGGGGTGGCATTCCGTTGATCTCCTGCGACGTATTCGAACACGCGTACTATCACAAGGACGGGCCTGCCCGGGCGAAGTACATCGATAACTTTCTTTCCAAGCTCCACTGGGGCCGCATAGAAGCGCGGTACAAGAAATTCGTCACCAAGTAGCTCGAGCGATCTTAGTGTTCCGGTAGATTCCAGTGGGAGACAGTCTCGGACGAGACTGCCTCCCATTTCGTTTATTCGGGCGCTGCCAGCCGTGGCAGCCGCTGCCCAGCCCACCGCCTCGGTCATGGGAGACACTCCATGCTTCGCAGCTATCTCGGCAAGGTTCCGCAGCTTGGATCCGGTGTCTTCATCGAAGACAGCGCTCAGGTGATCGGCGACGTGATCATTGGCGACCACTCGAGCATTTGGTTCAACACAGTGGTGCGAGGCGATGTGTACTACATTCGCATTGGCTCCAGCACCAACATCCAAGACTCGTGCGTGGTGCATGTCACACGCGATCGCAATGCCACCGTGCTTGGTGATTTTGTCAGCGTAGGGCACGGCGTCATTCTTCATGGCTGCACGGTGGAATCGCACTGCCTCATCGGAATGGGAGCCATCGTGATGGACAGGGCCGTGATCGGTGAAGGAACCATCGTTGGTGCCGGTTCGCTCGTCACTCAAGGAATGAAGGTTCCGCCACGTAGCTTGGTGCTAGGCTCTCCGGCTAAGGTCGTGCGTCAGCTTTCGCCCGTTGAAGTCGAAAGCATCGACCGCTATGCGAACAACTACTTGATGTACAAGGAAAACTATCTGAAGGAGAAGGGGTGACTAGCCATCCGGTGTAGCACTGGTGTTCGTGATTGCGGTGACGTGTTTTGATCATGATGAATCAGGCATCTCATACGTCATGCCCGCGCAGGCGGGCATCCAGACTGGCCTTGCCGTTGCGGCATTCAAGTATTGTGAATTCCCGCTTTCGCGGGAATGACGGGATGCGTAAGCTGGTCGTCGTGAAATACGTCAGTGTAACTGCAAACCGGGGCACTTAGTGTGCGATGCCGTCACTCCGGTCGCATGGACGTGCGACACGACTAACCACCCGTGATCAAATCCATTAAAGGCACGCGCGATATCCTGCCTCCCGAATCGGCCCTGTGGAGCCGTGTGGAGAATACCGCCCGCGAGATCTTCGAGCGCTACGGGTTTGCCGAAGTGCGCACTCCGATTTTCGAGAGCACCGAGCTGTTTGCGCGCGGTGTCGGCGCCGATACCGACATCGTCTCGAAAGAAATGTATACCTTTGAAGATCGCGACGAGCGATCGCTGACGTTGCGCCCTGAGGGAACCGCGCCGGTGGTGCGCGCCCACATCGAACATCGGCTGCAGCAGGAAACCTCCATCGCGAAGCTGTACTATTTAGGCCCCATGTTTCGGCGCGAGCGGCCGCAGAAAGGCCGCTATCGGCAGTTCCATCAGATTGGAGCTGAGGTTTTGGGGTCGGACAACCCGGCGATCGAGGCCGAAGTGCTCGAAATGTTGCAGTTCTTTCTGCGGCTGCTGGGCATTCAGGACCAGACGCTGCTGGTGAATTCCATCGGCTGTCCCGCGTGCCGTCCGCAATTCCTGGAGCATCTGAAGCGCTCGCTCGCGGAGAAAAAAACTGGGCTCTGCCCCGATTGCCAGCGGCGCAGCGAAACGAATCCGTTGCGAGTGCTGGACTGCAAAGTCGAGTCCTGCCAGCCGGCCATTGAATCGCTTCCGAAGATCTCGGACTTCCTCGACAGTGCCTGCCGGGCCCACTTCGAGAAGTTCCTGGGGTATCTGGCGAGCCGGCAAGTGGCCTTCACTATCGTGCCCCGGCTGGTTCGTGGACTGGACTACTACACTCGGACGACATTCGAGATCACCAGTGGCGCGCTGGGCGCTCAAAACACGCTTATCGGTGGAGGACGATACGATGGCCTCGCCGAGGCACTGGGTGGACCTTCAACCAAAGGCTTTGGCTTTGCTCTCGGCCTTGAGCGCATCTTGCTCGTGCTTCAGGACCGCGGGAACCCGCCTGATCCACTAACTCCCCAAGTGTACCTGGCGCCGTTGGGAGAAAGAGCTTTCGACACCGCGACACTGATTGCCAAGTGCATGCGAGAAAACGGCATTCGTTGTTTTCTGGACTTTGACGCTCGGAGCCTGAAGAGCCACCTCAGGCTGGCCAACAAGTTAGGATCGTTATATGCGCTGATCTTTGGCGAGGTGGAACTTCAGGCCGGCAATTATCAGCTGAAGCAAATGACCAACGGGGAACAGACGACCCTCACACCGGACGAGCTGATGAGGGCGGCGGAATCCAGCGGGCAGGCCGACTTGAGGACAAGCATCTTGAAGGCACTCTTTCTGGCCAGATCGACCTACCACTTCTGAACGGTGCAGGGTCTGGCTCGTCGCCTACACGGCCTCTAGTTTGGCGTCGCCCGCAGAACTTGGAGTGGCTGCAACTTTTTCGATTGGACTGGTGGGACTGGTCGTACCGATCTCCTCCAGCTCTCGTCGGAAGCACTCGGAAATCGCAACGAAGGAGACATGTCTTGGAACTAGATTCGCTAGGTACGCTGGAAAGAACTCACCATTGTGGCGCGCTGACGACGGAAGATGCCGGACAGTCCGTCGTGCTGGCAGGATGGGTCGCCCGCCGCCGAGACATGGGCCACCTGATCTTCATCGACCTGCGCGACCGCGAAGGCGTTACGCAGATTCTGCTCAATCCCGACCACTCGGCTGCCGCTCATCAGAAAGCCAAAGGGCTGCGCTCGGAGTTCGTCGTCGCTGTTCGAGGGCAGGTGATTCGTCGCGATGCGGCCACCGTAAACCCTGCCATCGCGACCGGGGAAGTCGAGGTTCTGGTTTCTGAGCTCTATGTTCTGAACGAAGCCAGAACCCCGCCTTTCCCCATCGAAGACGAGATCGCCACCTCGGAAGACTTGCGCTTGAAGTATCGCTACCTGGATCTGAGGCGCCCTAAGCTCGCGCTCAACGTCAAGTTGCGCCATCAGATCACGATGGCCGTGCGCAGAGCGATGGACGCTCAGGGATTTTATGAAATCGAGACTCCTTTTCTGACAAAGTCGACGCCCGAAGGCGCGCGCGATTACCTGGTTCCCTCGCGCATGCAGCCCGGCAGCTTCTACGCCCTGCCGCAGTCACCGCAGATTTTCAAGCAACTTCTAATGGTGGGTGGCCTGGACAAATATTTTCAGATTGTGCGGTGCTTTCGCGACGAGGACTTGCGCGCCGACCGGCAGCCGGAGTTTACGCAGATCGACATCGAGGTGTCGTTTGCGCAGCCGGAAACGATCTTCCGCATCGTTGAACCGTTGATCGCAGAAATTTTCGCCGTGAAGGGTATCGCGATTCAGACTCCGTTCCGCCGGATGCCGTATCGCGAAGCGATGGAGCGCTATGGCTCGGACAAACCGGACCTCCGCTTTGGCCTGGAGTTCGTCGAGCTGAGCCCATTGTTCGAGGGATCGGATTTCCCGCCTTTCCAGTCGGCGCTCCAAGCTGGAGGCCAGGTGAAGGCGACCTGCGTGACTGGGTGCGCGGGTTATTCGCGAAAGCAACTGGACGACCTGACAGCCGTGGCGCGCGTATTTGGAGCCAGTACCATGGCCTACGTGAAAGTTCTGGAAGAGGAGGTGCAATCGCCGCTCCTGAAGAATCTGGGCGAAGCAAAATGCCGCGAGATGGCAAGGGTTGCTCAAGCGAAACCCGGGGATCTTCTGCTGATCGTTTCAGGCAGCCGGAAGGTCGTCGCCGAGTCGCTGGGCGCTGTTCGCCTGCAAGTGGGAAAGCAGGAGAAGCTGATTGATTCCAACGCGCTCTGCTTTCTCTGGGTGACCGGCTTCCCCATGTTCGATTACGACCCAGCCGAGAAGCGATTTGTCGCCTGCCATCACCCGTTTACCTCGCCCACTGATGAAGACCTGGAAAAAGTGGTTTCAGACCCTGGCGCCGTTCGGGCTAAGGCCTACGATCTGGTGCTGAACGGCATGGAAATCGGTGGTGGGTCCGTGAGAATTCACCGGCAAGACGTCCAGGCGCTTGTCTTCAAGACCCTTGGACTCAGCGAGGAGCAAGCCAGACTGCGCTTTGGATTCTTCCTTGAAGCTTTGGAATATGGAACGCCTCCCCATGGAGGCATTGCGCTGGGGCTGGACCGCATTGTGATGCTCCTGGCAGGCGAAAACTCCATCCGTGATGTCATTGCCTTTCCCAAGACAGCCAGAGCCGTTGACTTGATGGCCGAATGCCCTACGCCCGTGGAGCAGAAACAACTCGATGAGTTGGGAATTCGGATCCTAGGAAGGCGCGATTAAGGGATCGCCTTATAGCGAGCTTCACCACCGGCTGGACTGGAACCAGGGCCAAGGTGCTTGGAGGCTGGCCCTCTGAGTATGTTAGGGCCGCTTTCTCACACGGTGCGGAGGCCAGAGCCCGTTCTTTCACAGCCCGTCGGGTGCGGTGCTTGCCGGACGGTGAACCATGTCCAAAATCCGCGTCCTGCCTGAAGCCTTAGCCAACAAGATTGCCGCTGGAGAAGTGGTCGAACGACCCGCCTCGGTCGTCAAAGAACTCATTGAGAATTCGCTCGATGCCGGCGCTCTGAGCCTCGAGATTGACATCGATTTGGGCGGGCGGCGCCTGGTCCGCGTCCAGGACGATGGCGAAGGTATGACTCCGGACGATGCGTTGCTGGCCTTCGAGCGGCACGCTACCAGCAAACTGCAGCGCGCCGACGACCTGATGGAGATTGCGACACTCGGCTTCCGGGGTGAAGCGCTGCCCAGCATTGCGAGCGTCAGCCGCCTACTGCTCGAGACGCGCCACGAAAGCCGCGAAGCAGGAACGGCCGTGGAAGTGAACGGGTCCCGCTTGGCCGGGGTTAAAGAGATCGCCCGTTCCCGTGGCACGACCGTCACCGTGCGCGACCTCTTCTTCAATGTTCCCGCCCGCAAGAAGTTTCTCAAGTCCGACAGCACCGAACTGGGCCACATCGTGAATTTCGCAACGCAATATGCCCTGGCGCACCCCGAGGGGCGCTTCGTGCTGCGGAGTGCCGGCGCCGAAGTTTTCAATCTGCAGCCGGTATCCCTGCAGCGGGAGCGCATATTTCAGGTGTTTGGCAGCGCCCTGTTGAAACAATTGGTGGAAGTGCAGCGCGAAATCCCGGTTTTCTACCCGGAAGAAGACGTCGAGATTCCTGGAGGCTCCTCTGAACAGATTGGCGTCCACGGCTTCGTTTCCAAGCCAGAAGTTCACAAGCTCAACCGAAACTCCCTGTACTTCTTCGTAAACCGGCGCATGGTGCGCGACCGCATTATCCTGCACGCTCTCAATGAAGCGTACCGCAACATCCTGCCGGCCGGCATCTTCCCGGTAGTGCTCCTGTTTATCGAGATGCCGCTCCGCGAGGTCGACGTGAACGTGCACCCTTCCAAAACGGAAGTGCGCTTTCGCCGCCAGGCGCTCTTGCACGATTTCTTGCGCGACAGCGTGCGCCGAGCCTTGATGGATGCCCGGCCGCAAACCCCGTTTCCGGCAGCCCGGCATGTCCAGTCTGCGGTCGGAGGCGGCCTGTTCGATGCTCCTTCGGAAGAGGAACTCCCCTTTCCAGGATCCGTTTCAAAATCATTCCCCTGGCCAGCGGTTGGGCCGGCGCCAGCACCGCCAGTCATCGTCGACACGCCGCTCGTTCTCCAGCCGCCAGCACCGGCGCCCGGCAGCGCGACGCTTCCGTTCCGCGGCGAAGACGCACTCGCGATCGGCGCAGGGCCTGCTACGGATGTGGCGCCATCAGCGGCCGTTGTGGCCACAGCCTTACCCTTGCGTTCGGGGCCGGCTGAACCGCAGGCACCCGGCAATGCTGCCGCACCGGTGCTGGTGGCCCAATCTCAGTTTGGCATCGTACCGCTCGGCCAGATCGACAATAGCTTTATTGTTGCGGCCGATGGCGGGGCGCTTCTTCTCATTGACCAGCATGTCGCGCACGAGAGAATCTTGTTCGAGAAAGTGCTGCGGCAGCGCAGTGAAGGAAAGGTCGAGAGCCAACGGCTGTTGATGCCCCTCATCATCGAAATCAATCCCAGGCAGCAAGTCATCCTGGAAAACATCGCGCCCGAACTGGCCACATGTGGCTTCGAAGTCGAACCGTTTGGCAGGAAAACGGTCGCGATCAAGGCAGCGCCCGCAGGCTTGGCGACTGCCGACGTGCAGTTGTTGCTGGGTGAGTTGCTGGAAGGGCTGGAGCGGGAAACGCAAGCCATCGATCTGAGGCGGCTGCGCGAGAGGATCGCGGCCTCTGTAGCCTGCCACGCTGCGATCAAAGTCAACACGCACCTCGATCGGGAGAAGATGATTTGGCTCATCGACGAACTGCAGAAGACCCAATACCCAATGAGCTGTCCTCACGGCCGCCCAATCGTGCTCCGCTACGAGAAAAACGAAATTCTCAAAGCGTTCAAGAGGATTTGACGCAGACCATCAATTCGATTCTTCTCCACCCTCTCAACGACGGTCTGCTACCGTTCCATCGTTGGAATTCCGGGCATCGAATCCCCTGGCTGAGAAGCTGGACTCCGTACACCCTGTTTTCTTGGAACGCAGTTCGCCGTCTGGCGCGCCCGGCCTAAAATCGTTGCAGGCCTGATGCCGTCATGCGGCGTTACTGGTGAAAAATCCGGTTAAGTGGGGGTTAAGTGCGCGACTCGGATTGTAGCGGGGTTACCGCCTGAAGGCGGGACACCCAACCAGACGGTTCGGTTCGGCCCACAAGATTAGGCTGCGGCTAGGTCTCCAGCAACTCCGAAGCGCGTTGCGTCGCCTTGACCACTGCTTTGATCAGAGTGACGCGGAGTTTCCCCTCCTCCAATTCGAGAATGCCATCGATGGTGCATCCCGCCGGCGTGGTTACGATGTCCTTGAGCATTGCCGGGTGCTCTCGGGTCTCCAGCACCATCTTCGCAGAACCCAAAGTCATTTGCGCCGCTAACTCCGTGGCCACCGAGCGCGGCAGCCCCACTTTCACCCCCGCTTCCGCGAGCGATTCAATCACGATGTACATGAACGCTGGCCCACTGGCGCTCAGTCCAGTGACCGCGTCCATGTGTTTTTCGTCGAGAATCAGCGTGCGGCCCACCGAGTCGAACATGCGCTGGGCTTCTTTCAGCTGCTCTTCTTCGGCATAGACTCCTTTGCAGAGGGCGGTCATCCCGGAACGCAGAAGGCACGGCGTGTTCGGCATGGCACGAATCACCGGAATCGGCGCGTTCAGGTTGCGCTCCAGGAAAGAGGTTGTCACTGACGCGACGACCGAGATCACAACCTGGTCACGCGTCAGCTCGCCGCGAATCTCCTCCAGCAGCTCTTGCACAGCTTGGGGCTTGACCGCAATCAAGACAATGGAAGCGCCCTTCACCGCTTTTCGGTTGCTGGTGGTGACTGCGATGCGGTACTTGTTTTTGACCGCCTCAAGACGCTCGCTATGCTTGGCGGTCGCAACAATGCGGTCGCGGGCGATCGCTCCAACGTCCAACATTCCAGAGATCAGTGTCTCGCCAAGCTTCCCAGCGCCGAGTACCGCGAGCTTCTTCCCCTTAGCTGTCACTAGAGCATCCTTTCTGCGTCGTCACCATTTCAGTCGAACCCGATGGTCGCTTGGCCTCGGGGGCCTTGTTGAGGAACGGGCTACAGATCTGCGGTTACAAGCTGCTGGGCAGCCCGGTCTACCGTCCGGCTCGCAACTTTCCGGTAGTCCTATCCAAAACTGTAGTAGCCGTTACAATAACTATATTATAGTTTCCGCCGCCCAGAAGTGAGCTCTTGGCCCGGGCGCTTGTTACCGAGCGGTCTTGCGGTTCGGAAGGAAGGGGTTTGATGGGAATTTTCGGAAGTGCTGGAGGTGCCAACGAAGCCGCTGTGCTGCAGGCTCTGAGGGGCCTGAGAGATCCCGACCTCCAGCAGGATGTCGTGACTCTGGGTTTCGTCAAAGATCTGAACATCGCTTCAGGAAATGTGAGCTTCTCCCTCGAGCTGACCACGCCCGCCTGTCCGGTCAAGGACCAGCTCAAGGCCGAAGCAGAACGGCTTGTGTCAGCTGTGCCCGGCGTTCAGCGAGTGGATGTGAGGATGACTTTTCAAGTAACCACGAAACAGACACACCAAACACGCACGCTGATTCCGGAGGTGCGGAACACTATCGCGGTCGCCAGTGGCAAGGGGGGTGTTGGCAAATCGACCGTGGCGGTGAATCTTGCGGTCGCGCTGAAAAGGTACGGTGCGACCGTCGGTTTGATGGACGCCGACGTCTACGGCCCCAGCATTCCTATTCTGATGGGGGCTTCTGACCCGCCACAAATGTCTCAAAATCGCATCGTCCCTCCTGTGACACAAGGCGTGAAGATGATCTCGATGGGTTACTTTCTGCCGAAGAACGAAGCGGTGATCTGGCGTGGTCCCATGCTCCACAAGATGATTCAGCAGTTTTTGGGTGAAGTGGAGTGGGGCGAGCTTGACTACTTGGTGATCGATCTGCCGCCGGGAACGGGCGATATTCAGTTGAGCCTCTGTCAGACGATCCCCTTAACGGGCGCGGTGATCGTCTCCACGCCGCAGGATCTGGCGCTGGAGGTTGCCTCGAAAGCGATCGCCATGTTCAAGAAGCTCAACACTCCAATCCTGGGTGTGGTCGAGAACATGAGCTATTATGTCTGCTCGCACTGCGGCGAGCGCGACGACATCTTCGGCCACGGTGGAGCGCGCAAAGCCAGTGCCCAGCTGGGGTACCCATTCCTGGGCGAGGTTCCCTTGAACTCCGCGATTCGAACCGCCAGCGACAACGGACAACCTGCCGTCCTGGAGGGGGAGAACACGCCTTACGGAAGAGCATTCCTGGACATTGCGAGCGCCACGGCCGCCCAGATCAGTATTGCGAACTTCAACGCTCCGCAAGGCCCCGTGATCGAAGGATGACTTGAGCCGCCAGCACCGTTTCTGGGCCTGCTTTTGCCTGTTTGTTGAAATCGCCTTTACCCGTTCAACTCTGAGCGCGCCGTGAACCCTGCTCCCACCAGCATCAAGCTGTCTGCGCCTGGCGGCGTCCTCGTCAAGTGGAACGACGGGCACGAGGTAACCTATCCCTACGCCTATTTGCGGCAGCGTTGCCCATGCGCCACATGCCGCGACACTCCTCCCGCCGTGCGAGCTACGCCTGATCCCTTTCCTCTGTATGGAAAGGATGTCATCCGAGTTACTGGCGCCGCGTCGGTGGGCCATTACGCCATCCAGTTCAATTTCAACGACGACCACGCCACCGGCATTTACTCGTACGCCTATCTGCGCGAGATCTGCCCCTGCGACGAGTGCCGAAAGGCCTCGGGAGCGTAGCTGGGTTCCTACGAGAGACTCTGAAGTCCGGTTCGCACGCTGGCTGAGTCGGCGCTGCAAGACAGTTCTGACGCACTCTCTGTGGCAAGTCGAGTTCAGCGACACTACTCCCTTGACCGAACGCCGCATCCCAATCTCCACGAGCAGCCAAGGAATTGGAAGAGCGAGCCTCCGTCCTGACCCGCTGGGCGGAAGCTGCGGGCTGCCTATCCACTGCAGCTGTCAATATCTCGCGCCGCAGAGATTACGACGCGCTCCGCCTCGTCGAACCCCTGTCCCACGCCTTTCACGCTGTGCGTGTCTGAACCATAGACGAAGGGAATCCCAAGCCGGAGCGCTTCTGCCACGATCCAGGGCGCCGGGTACATCTCGCGGCAGTCGGATTTGAACAGGCCTGCCGCGTCCAGATCGAGTTCCATTCCTCGTTCCTGCATCGCATCCAGAATCCGGAAAATCTGGCGTTGGAAGTGTCGCGGCTGCTTCAAGGAGTGCTTCAGTTGGAACTTGTGCACCAAGCTGAGATGGCTCATCCGGCGCGGCTTGTAGGGACCCAGGTCGGCTTCCACTGCCTGCTCAACGG
Source organism: Acidimicrobiia bacterium (assembly GCA_016871215.1). Taxonomy (GTDB): domain Bacteria; phylum Acidobacteriota; class Terriglobia; order Versatilivoradales; family Versatilivoraceae; genus VFZK01. The sequence goes on from VFZK01000062.1 coordinate 10,843, forward strand.
CGGCCCAGTAGGCTGCATGAACGGCTTCCACGCTGCCGTAGGGCTCGACAAGCCCCTGTAGGAAATCTTCGGGGTTGAAATCGACGCATCGCCAGCCACCCTTGCCTTGGAGAAAATGAACTGAAAGCAGCGCATCGTCCAGCTGGCTGCCCTGGGCGTTGAGCATGCTGCGGATTTCCGTCTCGTACCCCGGAATGTAGTCCACTTCCAGACCGACACGGACCTCGATGCGCTCTGCATAAAGTATCTTCAGGCGTTGCGCGTGCGCGAGATAGGGCTCCAGATCCTCCGGACGCATGCCACAGCTTTGGTCTGCAGTCGGATCGATAAAGCCTCCGGGCAGCGGCGCATGCTCGGTCAGGCTGTAGCTTGTAAACCCCAACTCAATGGCCCGGTCAATGAATCGCTCCGTGGGCTCATGGGACCCATGCGGGCAAAACTGCGTATGGGTGTGGCCGTCACGCCGGGCAAGCATCGGTGGCCTCGCATGAATTTCCATCTGCTTAGGATCTCTCAAATGACAAGGCTGGGTGCTCTCCGAAGTCCACGGTGCAGAAGACCGGGATCAGCACCTCCGTGAACCTGCGGTTCTAACCCAGCTCTAATCCGGCTTCAAGGGAGCCGGGCTTCCACCTTCAGAGACTCAGTTGCCCTGCATACACCCTTGACCTGTCTAGCGGCCCGCAACTGGTCCCGCTGCATCTTGCCGAGCACTGGCATTCATAGTGAACACTTCAAGGAACTCCCGCTGCAGAGCAGGCGTCGCTACCCGAAAGCGGCAGAGGACTGCCGCAGTCCAAGCCGCTTCGCGAACTGCTGGGGCATGCTCTTTTGGAGTGCGGCAGTCCTCTGCCGCTCTGACAAGGGGAACGTGACCGAAGATCATCGCAGGGTCGGAGACAGACAGTTTCGTCACGATATGGTGCAAATCTCATTGGTTCACGGGCCTGCCGGCTCGTGCATGGTGTCGAAAGCGACCTGAGGACACCCGCCTACTGGACTCGGAAAGACGACGACTTCGGCGCCATAAGTTTGCCGGATTAGTTCCGGTGTAATCACCTCTGCGGGGGTGCCGATTCGCACAATCCGGCCTCGATGAAGGAGGACGATGGTTTCGCATAGGGCCGCCGCGGCCGAAAGATCGTGCAACACCACGATGATGGTCATCCGGTGCTGGCGATTCAGCAGGCGCAACAGCTTGAAGACCGCGATCTGGTGATTGATGTCCAGATGTGCGTTTGGTTCGTCGAGCATGAGGATGGAAGGCTGTTGCGCAATGGCTCGAGCCACTAGCACGCGCTGTTTCTCTCCGCTGGAAAGCTGGGAGATAGGGCGATGGCGAAACTGAAGCACATCCGTTTTGTCCATGGCGTCCTCGACAACGTTCCAGTCATGGCTGCGCATTCGTTCCAGCCGGTTCCGATGGGGAAATCGTCCCATGGAGACAACGTTTTCCACCGAAAAGGGAAATTCAAAGTGCTGTTCGGATGAAATGACCGCCAGTTTCCGCGCCAGGTCTCTCGCGGCAAAGCGCTGCAGCGGTTGGCCGTCCAGCGAGATCTGGCCGTGCTGAGGCTGTAGCACTTTGCTCATTAGGCGCAGCAAGGTTGTCTTGCCGCTGCCGTTTGGCCCAATGAGCGCCAGCAGCGAGTGCTGCGGAATCTCGAGGCTGACGTTCTGCACCACGGGCTGGGTGCGATACGCAAAGCTGACGTTCTCGAGAGAAATGGCGACAGTCATGCTAGGCAGTTGGCCTCGCGATTCCAGTTGTTCTTGCAGCTCCAGCGTGGATACGGCGTTGCGCCGGTCGCGGCGTCGCTTCAGCGCTCGTTCAATCCGCGCCCACAAACGCAGGCACTTCGCTGCGGCCAGCGCTGCGCCGCTGTTTGTCTCGGAAACCTGCGCAGTGCAGGTCTCAGAACTCTCCAGCATCCTTCCTGCGCTTTAGCAAGTATAGGAAGTACGGAGCGCCCAGCAAAGCGGTCAACGCTCCCACCGGAATCTCCACCGGCGGAATCAAGCTTCGGGCTGCGGCATCCGTCAGCAACAGGATGGACGCTCCGCCCATGGCAGACGCGGGAATCAGGTACCGATGATCAGGGCCGACCACCAGGCGCATCATGTGAGGAACCACCAGACCCACAAACCCGATCATGCCGGCGACGGCCACGGCCGCTGCGGCCATCGAAGACGCGGCGACAAACAGGATCATCTTCATCGTTTCGACTTCAATGCCGAGATGAAAAGCAGTCTCTTCCCCTTGGGTCAGCGCGTTGAGTTCGCGCGCGAGCAGCCAGACGACCCCGAGTCCAATGCAGATGATCGTTCCCGAGATGACGATCAGCCTTGAGTCACCACTCGTCAGCGTTCCTAACAGATAGAACAGCAAGGTGAACGACTCACGGAAGAAAATGGAGAAGAACACAAAGACGAGCGCGTTCAAAAACAGGCTGACGATCACACCGCTCAAAACCATCGTCTGAATCGGCGCCCGCCCGTCGGTTTGCGCGATGCGGTAGACAAAGGCGATCGACGCGAAGGCCGCGCCGAGCGCCATGAAGTAGACGCCGTAGTAGCTGTGCCAGCCCAATAGATTCGCCAGAATCACGCCAACCGTCGCTGCGCTGGAGGTTCCCAGGATGAACGGATCGGCCAGGGGATTTCTCAGAACGCCTTGAAATGCCGCCCCAGAAGCGGCCAATCCGCTTCCCACAAGCAGTCCTAGCAGCACTCGAGGCAATCGGACATTGAAGAAAATGTTCCTGTCAGGGAGCCCCACCGGGCCGAGAAGCAAGGCCAGGATGGCGGCTGCTGCTGTGGCTGCGGCAAGAATTCCCAAATTCTGGGCTGGGGATGAAGACTTGGAACCAGCTTCTGTCATCGTTTATTCGTCGGCGCTCTGTGGGACTCTGGCGCCATTCCCAGGCGCTCCGCTTCCTGCCTGGAGTTCCAACAAGCGGCGTTGAAGCTGCTCCATACCGTCCACAAGCCGGTGGCTCCCGTGAGACAACATGTTGCGGCCGACGTCTGCAATCACCCAGCCGTTGCGAATGGCGCTGATGTTCTCCCAGCCTGGCCGACGGCGAAATTCCTCTGGCGTGGAATCGAAAGTGAGAATGACCTCCGGATCGCGCTCGAGGATTGCCTCCTTTGACGCCTGGAGAGCGGGCTTGTCCACGTCGCTGAAGATATTTCGCGCGCCGCAGATCTCGATCGCTTCTGAGGTATAACTCGCGCGACCCACCGTCCAGGAGGGGCGGTCGATTTCGACATAGAGCGAAGGATGAAACTTCATGGCAGCCGCACGGGTCCGAATGGACTCAATCCGTCGTTTCATACCGGCAACCGTTGCCTGAGCGCGCTGCGGCCTGCCCAGCCCTTCTCCGACCTGGAGGATCGCCTGGTAGATCTCCTCCACGGAGTGCGGACTTTTGACCTCCTGGACGTTGAGCCCCGAAGCGCGCAGCCGGGAGACAATCTTGCTGGTGCTCCAGGTCTCCGCAAAGAGGACATCAGGGCCGAGGCTCACGATCTTCTCGAAGTTGGGGTTGACAAAGTCGCCGATCTTCTCCTTGGCACGGGCTTCTTCCGGATACACGCAGTAGGTGGTCACCGCGACGACATCGTCGCCGGCTCCAAGCTCGAAAAGGATCTCGGTGAGCGTCGGGGAAAGCGACACCAAACGCAGGCGGTGTTCTTTCGATACGTCTCTGGTTCTGCTCAGACGGACCTGCTGGTAGGCCAACAGGACGAGCAGGAGAGATAAGCAGCCAAGGGCAAACTTTCGCATGTCTCAACGACTCGGGGAACACCGGCGGGACAGAAACAAGGCAATTCTCACGTCGCTCGACCGGCCCAACGACTCGCCAGGAGCCTCACCCTCCCGGGCCGTTCACAGCTCTTCTCAACGACTCGTTCTGCATCCGATTTCTCAGCGGCTCTGCGTCTCAGCCGCCTGCCGATTCTGTCTTCTTCAAGCGCTCCGGCTCAGAACTCGAACTGAACTCCACCGACAGCCGTCGCGCCCGGCGTTCGATAGCCGCTCTCATAATAGGTCCTGTCGAACAGATTCTCGACCTTCCCAAAGAACCGAACCGCCTGGCTTTCCGATAGCGGCCAGCGATAGCTGGCCCCCAGATCGGCTTTGGCCGGCCCTCCGAACTCGAACGCCCGGTTTGCGAACGTATTCATATCGAACAGCGGCGCCAGATAGGAACTCGATGCGATCAAATCGAAGTTCAGCGACACCCGCGGCCCGATGCGCTGCGTGGCAACCAACGAGAACTGGTGATCCGGAATCGCGAATGAACGGAGGATGCCCGGCACCAATGGCTGCCGTTGGTCGGCGTTGGTGTAGGTGTAACTCCCGGACAGATCCAGCGATCTGGAAGGCGAAGCCGATACGCTGAGCTCCAGGCCACGAGCCAGGCCGCCGTTAGTATTTCGATATCCGCCAAACCTGCCGAACGGATCGGTCACCGGGCTGATCGCGCCAGAGAAATCGAACACGATCACTTCTTGCAGCCGTGTGTAAAACCAGGTCGTCGACAAGCGGACGCGGTCATCGAGCAGGGATTGGTCGATACCAGCGTCAAACGCGATCGAGCGGTCCGGGCGCAGGCGGGGATCGCCATAGGTGGAATATCCAAAACTGCCGAAGAACGTTCCAAAGCGTTCGTACAGGGAGGATGCCCGATAGCCGTTGCCCACGTGAGCCCTCAACTTAGTTCCGGAACCGAGAAAGGAGTAAGCGACGGACCCGTCTCCGGTGTACGCGTCCGGTGGCGCCGCAAACGTGCCTCCCTGGTAGGGAGCGAATTGCAGAGGCTGGAGCATTGGCTGGCTCAGCGAGAATAGCTGGGTGCGGAAGGCCGCCGACACAAAGAGCCGCCCGTCCAGCAAACTCAGTTGATCTTGAACGAAGAAACTCTGGCTACGCTGGGTGACATCGACACTTGAGTTGTCGGAGGACCTGACCTGAAAAGACTGGTTCAGATAGGACTCGCTTTCAAACTCGTAGCCTCCGCTGATGAGTTGGGTTCGTCCGAGGCGAAGATCGGCGCGGGCCACGACTGTGTGGAGGCGCCCATCGTAGTCGGTGCGGGTGTTGCCCAGCGGTTCGAACAGAATGCCTCCAGGGCCATCGCGAAACGCGCGTTCGGTTGTCAAAGCCTGGTAGCTGATGGAGTAACCAAAGGCCGCAGTGGGACGTTGTGCGAACGTCAATGCGCTGGAGAAGAAACGCGCTTCCCGGCGGAAGTCCGGGTCGTCAGCCGATGGAAGGAAGTTGCCGCCGTTCAGATTGAGCTGCGAGGCGGGTAACCCCGCTTCATATCGCTTCAACTCCTGCAAACTAACCGGGCGGGCCAGGATCGCACCGGTTGGCTGCAGGAGCCCGGCGGCGCCAGGAGTTTCGTTGGTCTGCGAGAAGCTGTCTGCTGAGTAGATTCTGGCCGACAGCGAGGCCGAGGGGGCCAGCTGGAAGCGAACGCGGCCCTGCCCGCTGGTGTTGCGTGCGGCATCGTTGCCGTCGACGCCGGCGGTTACGTTCAGGTGCGCGACTCCCACGCTGTACGCAACCCGGTCGTCTCGCAGCCCACCTGCCAACTGGGCTCGCCCGCGGAACAGCCCAAGCGATCCCCCTTCTGTGAGCAAGCTGCCACGCGTCCGTCCCCCGCCTTCATCTGTCAGAACGTTGACCACGCCTCCGATGGCGTTGGTGCCATAGAGTGACGAGCCCGATCCGTGCAGCACTTCCAGCTTGCCAACATTCGTAACGATCAGATCGCTCAGCAAACCGGTCGCGTCGCCCTGCGGGGCAGCCACGTCACGCAGTCTCTGTCCGTCGATGAGAATGGCCGTGTCCTCGTTGCGCAGGCCGCGGGCCTTGAGCGAAGTCAAGGCTCCCGGCCCTCCCAGTTGCTGGTATCGAAGTCCCACAACCGTTCTGAGCGCTTCGGCAACGGAGAACTCGTCGCGGTGCTGAATCTCCTGCCAGCCGACTGTGCTCACGGCTTTGGAGGTCTCATCGGGATGCTGGGCGCTGCCGGAAGCAGTGACGACTACCTCCTGCGTGAGCGCTGCCAGCCTGAGCCGAATGTCCAGCACCCGCTCGGCTCCCGGATCTAGCCGGAAGGACTGCGGCACCGTCCTGGCAAACCCTTCTGCTTCAGCCTCGATCACATATTCTCCTGGGGCCAAGCGCAGGAAACGATACTTCCCCTGTGAATCGGACGTGGCATTCAACTCGAACCCGTCGGCGCGAACGTAGAGTTTCACTTCGGCGTTCGCGACACTGCCTCCCAACGGGTCTAGAACGGTTCCTTTCAAAATCTGGGCATGGGCTGTGACGCCCAGGCACACCACGGCCAGGGCGCTCAGGATCGACAGGTTCATAGATGCCTCCTGGAATATCTCCAAGTGGCGTCAGGCGGGTACAGCGCGGGGAGGGAAGCCCTGCGGATGTCTCGACCTTTGACGCGAAGGTTGATGGATGAGCCACCGGGGCAGGTTTCCTGACTTGCGGGTCTGCATCGCTTTCAAAGCCTTCCCCTCGAAGCATCGAGAGTGACCGACGGCCCAAGCCGTCCGGGTGAAAGCAACTCACCGCTTACAGTGACGCGATCGTGTGGGATTCGCACCCACTTCCCTTTTCCCTAGATATGCACCCCGGCAGAGAACAACCGAGCCGATCCTACCGAACCAGGGAGAAACGAGTCAAGCGGTATGTCGGGAGAGGGTGTGCGACATAAAAGTTGAGCCTCAAGCCGAGCGGGATGCCCAGTAGTCCTCGAATCGGCCGTTGAGTAAGCAACAGCGGAGGGCGAGGATGGCATTGGCTCCACGGACCGTCCAGAACATGCC
>VFZK01000063.1 GCA_016871215.1 Acidimicrobiia bacterium
CCCTGTTTTTGAATCCTTTGCTCTTTGAAGTGGACGCCGCCGCACGCACCGCCCTTTCAGTGGGACCGCGTAGAAGTGTGCGGACGCTCGCCCCGAATCTGTCTCTAAGTCTCCGAAAAGCTTCATCCAATGCCCGTTTTCACGACTCAGCGCCGACCAAAAGTATCTGCCCAGTCTTGGTGCATACAATTTTATGCACCAAGCACCAAACCAAAAGGCTGATTCAGTGCATAATTTGGGTATTACAGCGATTCCAGCCTCCTCAACTCTTACTTCGATTCAGACGCGCATGCAGCCATCGCCTGGTCAAGGATCTTCAGGCCAAGGTCGATTTCTTCGCGAGAGATGGTCAGCGGCGGAGCGATCCGGAGGACGCCGCCCATGCCAGGAAGCTGAACGATGTTCAGGCTCAAGCCCAAGTCCAGGCAACGCCGTGTGATGGCCGCGCCAAGCTCTGGCGCAGGCTCTTTGCTCGCTCGATCCTTCACGATTTCCACTCCCAGCATCAATCCGCGGCCACGCACGTCACCAATCGCTGGGTGGCGTGTTTGGAGAGCCGCAAGTCCCGCACGCAATTGGGTTCCCTTTTCGGCGGCTTGCTGCGGCAGTTTGTCGCGGGCCAGGATCTCGAGGACTTTGAGGCCAACTGCTGCCGGAAGCGGATCCGACACGTGGGTTGTGTAAAAGAGAAAGCCGCGTGCGTGACAAACCTCTTCGATTTCCGAACCGACCAGCACGGCCGCCAGCGGCAGTCCCGCGCCCAAGGTCTTCGACAATGTGAGGATTTCCGGGACGATACCATCGCGTTCGAACGCGAACATCCGGCCGGTTCTTCCCAAACCTGTTTGGGCTTCATCAACAATCAACAGCATGCCGCGCCGGCGGCATTCCGACTGCAGCGCAACCAAGTAGCCATCCGGTAGATCGATCAGGCCGCCTGAGCTCAGGATGGGCTCTGCGATAAAAGCGGCAAGATTTCCGGTGGATTGCCGGTCGACCAGATCGAAGGCATAGCTCAGTTCCGCGCGCCAATCGTAGGATTCTGGAGGGCCAAACTGCGGTCGATAGAGGTTTGGGGCCGGAATAGCGATCGAGCCCGGAGCACTCGGCCCGTACCCACGCCGTCCAGCAGCATAGGTCGTAGCGGCGGCTCCGCCCGTCATGCCGTGCCAAGACTGCGCAAAGCTAACGATCTCATGTTTGCCGGTATACAGCTTGGCAAGCTTGATCGCCGCTTCGTTTGATTCTGCGCCCGTCGTTAGCAGAAGGACCTTCTGTAGAGACGCGGGCGCGAGGCGGGCCAGTGAGGTTGCCAGATCCACGACGGGACGAGACAGCATTCCGCTGAACAGATGGTCGAGTTCACGTGCAGAGCGGCTGACGACCTCGGCGATTGCAGGATGACAGTGGCCGAGAATGGCGCTCATCTGGCCCGATGTGAAGTCGAGAATCGCCCGGCCTTCCGCATCGTAGACGAACGAACCCGAGGCGCGTTCGATGATCGCAGGGGCGAACTGGCCGCCGTATCGAACGAGGTGTCGTTCAACCTGGCTCCAGAAAGCCGGATCTAAATTCTGGTCACTCACTGAAAACCTCAAAAATGCCGCATCGCATCGCCAAGCCTCGACAGGCCAGGGCTCTGGTCGTCGAGAAGATATATAACGACGTTGTCGCGGGTTCTGGGGAACACCCATTCCAGAACGCGTCGAACCGTGCGAGCGCATCCATCAGGCGGCACTCGAGGCATCGGTTCTGGCCCGAGCGTGCCGAGCGGTTCTCAAAGAACGGGTAAGCGATCGGTGCAGCTATGAACCGGCGGCGGCCGCTCTGGGCAACTCGATAGAAACTCGGGTTCCTTTCCCAGGAGTGCTCTCGACCGAGGCGACGCCGCGGACATCGCTCACCACGGCTTGGACGACCGCAATCCCCCAGCCAGCGCCTTCAGGCTCTTTCGAGTCGCCGTCCACGAACAAGCGTCTCATCTCATCCTGCGACCAGCCGCGGCCACTGTCGGAGACACCGATAGCGACGCCTGCGTCCGACCGCCCGGTCTGGACCCGAAGCACTCCGCCTTCAGGCATGGCCTCCAGGGCATTGAGCACGAGCCCGTGCAAGACTCGGTGCAGCAGTTCGGGATCGGCCATCACCTTGGGGAGATCCCGCTCCAACAGCGCCTCGCATCGAATGGCAGGCTCGGCAGCCTTCAGCGGCCCATCGAGTTCCTGCAGTATCCGGGACATGAGATCGCTGACATCGACCAGTTGTGGCCGGGGCGCCGGGATGGCCGCGAACTCCTTCAGGCAGCGGGCCGTCGACTGTACGACAGCAAGCTGAGCCAGCAGCGTCGCCGAATCTTCGCGAATCTTGGCAGGAAGTCTCGGACTCTGACCTGCCGCCTTGGCAACGCGCTCGGTGGCAACTTGCATGGAGGCCAGCGGGCCATCCAAATGGCGAGCAAGCTCCTGCGACATTTCCCGCCACGCCGACACACGGCCAGCCTGCCGGTGCAGCTCTACCTGTAAGGCTAGATCGCGCGCCATTCGATTGAAGCCATGGGCAAGCTGTCCAATTTCATCCGAGGAGTGGGCATGGACACGAAAGCGCCAATTCCCCCCGCCGAGCTGTCGAAATCCCTCAATCAGCCTTCGGATCGGCCGCGTAACGCGCCGCTTGCCCCACCACCGTGCAGATCCTCCTAACAACACGAGCAGCAAACCCGCCACGAGACCTGTGTTCGTGATCGTGCTTGTCACCGATGCCAGCTCGCTCTGCGAGTTGCAGATGAGGACGACGGCCAGAAGGTCTTTTTCGCGGCCGGCGAGGGGCAGCGTGTGCACCCGCTCTGCACTCGCTTTCGTGCCAGGCCAGAGGATCGTGTTGCTGGGGTCTTGTCCCTGGCGGCGGGCTTTTTCCATGAGCCCTCCCAAAGGCAGTGCTGATGCCACAGGCCCAAACGCGCTCATCGGCGAGCGGTTGGCCACGGGAGCTTCTGGATTCAGATAAAGCAGTACCCGCATTCCGGCAGGCACGGCCAATGCAGCCAGAAACTCCTGGCCGATTTTCCTTCCGCCGATGACCCAATGCAGCTTCTCGCCCGCGATCACGGTGCGCACCGCGATCAACCCGAGTTGCCCCCCCTCAGGCCCTTCAACAAAACGCAAGAACGGTTCCTGGCGTTGCCAGTCTCCAGACAACGCAACCCATTCGTTTTTCGAGCCGGCGCGGTCCGGCCAGTGCGCGCATGCGATCACCCCTCCCTGGCCATCTACCACTTCCAGGAAATCAAACTCGTGTGTCTGTGCCTCTTTGAGAACGGTGTCACCGCCGGACGCGGCCCCGCTCTCTTGACCCTCCAGGATCGCCCGCAACGTTTCGGAACTGACGGCTTGATCGATCTGCCGATGGATCTCGCCCTTACGCGCTTCGAGCAACAGATGAAGCTGTGCGAGCACCGCCTTCGTTCGCTGTTGATCCACTTGATCGAAAGCTTGGCGAGTGCTGGAATAGATCATCCAACCCGCCAGCGCGGCGGCTCCGGCCAATCCAGCAACGGCGAGGTAGAGTTTTGAGCTGAGGCTCATGCACAATTCCAGGCTGCCGGGCTTTCGCGGGATGGCGGCCTTCACCCGCATCTAGGCAACCCGGCCTCGCGGTTCTTCGCTAACTTAAGAAAGCGCGGCTATCCTGGTGGCCATCCCATCGAACGGCCACCGAGCAGGTGCAGGTGAATGTGGAAAACCGACTGGCCCGCGTCCGGACCGGTATTCATGACGGTTCGATAACCGGACTGGTCAATCTTCTTTTCCTGGGCAATCTTTCGGGCAACGAGAGTGAGATGTCCCAGGCCCGTCTCGTCTTCAGAAGTCATCGCATTGGTGGAACTAAGGTGCTTCTTCGGAATGACGAGAACGTGGACGGGGGCCTTGGGATTGATGTCTTCGAAGGCCAGACATGTGTCGTCTTCGAAAACGACACGCGTCGGCAGTTCCTTCTTGACGAACTTGCAAAACAGGCAGTCGACCATCGAGAGGGCTCCTTCGAACGAAGTGTTAACCAGCGGAAGACACGATCCCTGTCTTCTGCACACTCCTCTTCATTATTGTTTTCGAGCGACGGCGATCCGGGGAATACCCCTGAAATCGTCCCTGATGCCTTCGAGGCTCCAAGCGCCCTCGAACAGACCGGTGATCGCTCGCTGCATATTGTAGCCAATTTCCACGATGAGCAACCCGCCCGGCCTGAGGAAGCGCAGCGCTTGCGGAAGCAAGCGCCGGTAAATATCGAGGCCACTCGGTCCGCCCACCAGGGCCAGCCGGGGCTCCCAGTCTCTCACTTCTCTCTGCAACGATGGCAGGTCGGATTCGGCAACGTAAGGAGGGTTCGATAAAACGCAATCGACCTTCTCTTCCAAGCCCAGAGGAGACAGGGGCAACAGAAGATCCCCCGCCAGAAACTGAATCTGACGCGAGACGTGGTGTCGAAGGGCGTTCCGGCGCGCGACCGATAGCGCTTGCTCGGACAGCTCTGTCGCGATCACTCTGGCGTCTGGCATCGCTGAGGCCACAGCCACGGCGATGCAACCCGATCCAGTCCCGACATCAGCCAGAGTTGCGCCGGAGCCGGAGAAACGCTCAACGGCCGCCTCAACCAGCAACTCCGTTTCAGGCCTGGGAATAAGAACATCCGGCGTTACCTCGAACTCCAACCCGCAAAACTCTTGAAAGCCCAACAGATACTGAAGCGGCTTGCCTCGGCGGCGCTCGGCGACGCGGGCGAAGAACCTTTCGACATCCGCTTCTTGCAGGCAGTCTTGAGAGTGAGCCAGAAGATAACTTCGGTCTTTGCCAAGCCCGAACGCGAGTAGTCGCTCGGCATCGAGCCGGGAGTCGGGAACGCCAGATTCTTCCAGGGCCTCAGCGGCCAGGCCGATGGCTTCGTGAATTCTCATGGAATGCAACCGTGCGCCGCTCTGCAAGAACCATGCGTTCGATCGCCGTTCTTTCAGGCCGGCAGGCAGATGAGCCTAGGCCAAATCGGCCCACACAGGTGCGTGGTCCGAAGGAACCAGATCGTCTTTCTTCTTTCGAAACTCCCGGTCGATCTCGACGCTTTGCACTCGCTCCAGCACGCATCGTGTCCCCAGAAGAAAGTCGATGCGCAGCCCCTGGTTCTTGTGAAACGCTCCAGCCCGATAGTCCCACCAGGAAAATATCCGCGCCTCTGGCATCCGCTCCCGATAGAGGTCGTGAAGTCCCCAATCGACAAGACTCCGAAATCGAGCGCGTTCTTCATCCGTGTGGAAAATCTGGCCACGCAGGCCGGCTTCGTTCCAGGTGTCGAGGGCTGTAGGACAGAGATTGAGGTCACCGCAGAGGACGATCGCTTCCCCGGGGTTATGGCACTCCTTGAGGAATCCTGCCAACGTGTCGAGCCATTTCAGTTTCCTGGGGAAATCGGCGTGTTCCACGTACTTGCCGTTCGGGCAATAGACCGTGACGAACAGCAGGTCTCCGGCCGTTGCAGCAATCAGGCGTGCGCCTAATTCTTCTTCACCGGGAAGCCCCTGTTGGCGAGCGAGCGCGGGCTCTCGGCTGAGAATGGCCACGCCGTTCCACGCTTTCTGAGTGTGAGCAACGGCGTGATAGCCCTCCGCTTTCAGTTCGGCGTACGGGAAGTCTTCATCGGTAAGCTTCAGTTCTTGCAGGCCCACGATATCCGGCTGGCGGGTACGCAGCCAGTGGAGCAGGAAGTCGAAGCGTGCGCGAAGCCCGTTAACATTCCAAGTGGCGATTCGCATCGATAGGATCCCAAACTAATTCGATTTCAGCAAAGAGATCTCAGTGCGGTCGAGCCGCCGCACTCGATCGAGGGCAATGGACCGCTCGTGCCGGATGCGACGCATGCAGCCACTGATGGAGTGATAGGTAAAATGCCCTGTGTCGACCATGCTGCCTGGGTTCGACCTCCCGCTCCTGCTCAATCGGGAATCCGCAATGCCCAGCGCCTGAGGTAAAAGCGAAAGCAATACCTTCTCATCGTAGCGCTGTTCGAGAGCGAATTGAACTTCTCCGGTGCTGGAATCGATCTCGTTCAACTGAACCCGAATCTGGGTTGGCAAGGTGCCGTCCCCAATCGGATTAGGCACATCCAGTGTTCCTTCGACAGGCTTGCCCTCTTCGATCTCCATGCCATAGAGCGCGAAGTATAGCTGGATTCCCTTCGTTGCCGCTGCAATCAGAGTCCTGGGGGTCACGAGCCGGCCCATGGCCTCAAGAGTACGGCTGCGGCTCTCTTCAGGGATCGACGCCACGAGTTGCTTCATCAAGCGGTCGACCACAAGCTGCATCTTGGCTTCGACGCTGCTCTGGTTTTGTGGGCGCTGGAAGGCCCCGCTTGAGTTCAGGATTGCTTCCATATGAAAGCCCTTGAGCACCTTGGAAGCCATCTGGAGACTGGGTTCGAGGCTTGGGCAGGATCGTCAAACTGGGTGTCTGAAGGCACCCAATCGACGACAAAACCGTTGGCGCCTGCCTTCAAGACACGAAGCGTGACAGGCGTCGTTGACACACCCACAGGGCGCCCAGCACGGTTGTCTTCGCGCGTTTTCTTGAGTTCAAGAAGCAACACCTGGCCCGCTGTGAATTTTGGCGTGATGGCCACGGGTTGTCCGGCCGCAACTGGAGTCCAGAACAGAAGAATGGAAAAGAACGCCAAGAAGGTTCGCATCGGCCGTCCTTTCGACAAACAAATGGCAGCGATTGTGTTCGACTAATTAATTAGAGCCGGCTCGCCAGGAACACGGGCGCCGTTAAGGTCGCTGCGGGGCCAGGGGCTTTCAGTTGCCTACCGCCACTTCGTTCTTCAATTTCTCTGCCTGGAAATGCGTGACGAGGGCGTCGATGACATCGGTAATGTTGCCATCCATGACCCGATCGAGTTGGTGCAATGTAAGGCCGATGCGGTGATCGGTAAGGCGATTCTGAGGGAAATTATAGGTGCGGATCTTTTCGCTGCGATCGCCCGTGCCGACCTGCGACTTGCGGTCCTGCGCAATGGCGTTGCGCTGTTCTTCGAGGGCGATGTCGTAGAGCCTGGAACGCAGCACGCGTAGCGCCTTGGCCTTGTTCTTGATTTGAGACTTCTCGTCTTGGCATGAGACGACCAGGTTGGTCGGCAAGTGGGTGATACGGACGGCGGAATACGTCGTGTTCACCGACTGCCCGCCCGGACCGGAGGAACAGAACGTGTCGATGCGCAGGTCCTTCTCGTTGATCTGGATTTCAACGTCATCGGCCTCGGGCAGTACGGCCACGGTTACTGCGGAGGTATGCACCCTGCCGCTGGCTTCGGTTGCGGGAACTCGCTGCACTCGGTGTACGCCGCTTTCATACTTGAGCTTGCTGTAGACGCTTTTGCCTTCGATCATGGCAATGACCTCCTTCAGGCCGCCCACGCCGGAAACGCTGGAGGAAATGATCTCGATCCGCCAGCCTTGCGATTCGGCAAAGCGCGAATACATCCGAAACAGCTCCTGCACAAACAGCGTGGCCTCGTCACCGCCTGTCCCGGCGCGAATCTCCAGCAACACGTTTCTTTCGTCGTTGGGATCCTTCGGGATCAGCAGGATCTTGAGCTCGGCCTCCACCGCGGCAAGCCGGCCCTCCAGATGCGCCAGCTCTTCCTGGGCCAGCTTCTTGAGATCTTCCTCCGAGCCGCTGTCGAGGATCATCTGGCGGGCGTCGGCGATGCCCATCTTTGTCTGTTTGTACTCGCGAAACTTCTCGACGACGGGTGTGAGGTCGGCGTGCGTCTTGGCGTGTTTCTGGTATCGGGAAGTATCGGCCAGGGTCTCCGGATCGCTGATCAGGCGCGTAATCTCTTCGTACTTCGCTTCCAGTTGCTCAAGCTTCTCGAACATTTCAGACCGCCGCCGGCTGTGGGAGGACGGAGGAATTCTCCAGAAGAAGCGCTTCGTCGAGCGCTCGAAGCGCGATTTCGAGCTGAGGATCGTCCGGCTGTTTGGTGGTGACCCGCTGCAGCCAAAGTCCCGGCAAAGTGATCCACTCCAGCACCCTGATCCTCCGGAGGGCTGCAAACCGAATGATCTCGTACGAAACCCCTGCAATCGCCGGGATCAAGACGATTCTGGATAGCAGCCTCATCGCCAGCGATTCGAAAGGCACAAAAGCGTAAACCACCGCGCTGATCAACATGACCACCATCAGGAAACTCGTGCCACAGCGGGGATGGAAGGTCGAATGTTCGCGCGCGTTGGCGACGGTCAAGGCCTCATGGGCCTCGTAGGTGAACACGACCTTGTGCTCCGCTCCGTGGTACTCGAAGATCCGCCGGATATCGCGGATCTGAGCTACCAGAACGATGTACAGAAGGAAGATACCGAGCCGAATGACACCATCGGCCGAGCTGAATAGCAGTGGGTTGTGCAAGGCAGAAAAATGCTGCTGGAGCCAGGTGGCCAATACGAGCGGCAGAAACTTGAAGAGCAGCACAAACAGGGTAAGAGCCACCAGGATGTTCATCGCCATCACGCCGTTCGAGATCTCTCTCGACGTAGGCTTGGGGTCTCTCGTATCCTGCTTGCCCAGCCCCCCCAAAACCTGGTCCGTGGAAAACCGTAGCGCCCGCACGCCCAGTGTGAAGGCCTGGGCCAGTGTTGCGATGCCGCGAAGGAGAGGATACCCCCACAACGCCCGCCGATCCGACGGACGCTGGAGATAGTCCTTCTTGACCACAATCGTTCCATCCGGCTTGCGGACAGCAATGGAATAAGAGTTGGGGGAACGCATCATGACCCCTTCGAAAACCGCCTGGCCGCCCACCAAAACTTCCTCGCCTGCCTTCAGGAGAAAAACCGCCAGGTTGGCCACCCACAGCTTGATGTTCCAAACCCAAGATGTCAGCATCGTTGGCAAAGCCTTCTCACAAATCGATATCGGCAGTCCAATTCCACTGCGACAGCCGCTTTTCAGCTCGCGACGGTCTCTTTGCCTTTGCCGTACTTGCGGTTGAATCGTTCGACCCTTCCCGCCGTGTCAACCAGCTTCTGCTTGCCGGTGAAGAACGGATGGCACTTGGAACAAAT
Source organism: Acidimicrobiia bacterium (assembly GCA_016871215.1). GTDB lineage: Bacteria > Acidobacteriota > Terriglobia > Versatilivoradales > Versatilivoraceae > VFZK01. The sequence goes on from VFZK01000063.1 coordinate 9,104, forward strand.
CTCTAGCCGGATCTCGCCGCCTTTCGTCGAACGCGTTTTGAATGTCTCGCCGCAGGCGCAAACCACGGTCGCTTCGAGGTATTTCGGATGGATTTTCTCTTTCATGCACTCGTCCTTGGCAGAGATACACCGCTTCTCCGGTGTTGAAAAACGAACGATTATAGAAGCAGCCTTCCTGGCTGGCAAGGCGAAAAGTTTCGGGTCAGCCACCCAGCGGCTGCTATACTCACCCCCAGATCGGCATTGAAAATCCTGGAGTCTGCATCCGTATGCCCACCCCTTCAACGTTCATCGATGGCAAGCCCTATCTCAAAGCCGACCTCCACTGCCACTCTTACTTCAGCGGCAAGACGAATCACGTGACCGCCCTGGAGCCAATGGACTGCTATTCCTCCCCAGAGCGGGTCTATCGGCTGGCCAAAGCTCGTGGCATGGACATCGTCACAATTACGGACCACGATTCGATTGATGGCTGCCTTCACTTCCTGAATGGGCACCCGGAAAAGCACTCAGAGGATTTCATTATTGGAGAAGAAGTTACGGCTCACTTGCCGGAATTTGCTACGAAGGTCCATATCGGTGTTTATGACATCTCTGAGGCGCAGCACCGAGAGATTACACGGCTGAAGAAGGACTTTGACGAGCTTCTCACGTATCTGCGCTCGGAACGGATTGTTCACGGCCTGAACCACCTCTTTCATGGGTTCCCTCGTCGCGAGCACGGCCCTGGCTTCGTTAGGAAGATGATCGAATCGTTCAGCGTTTTCGAAGGGCTCAACGGGTGCATTGGAACCAAGCAGAACCGATTGGTGGCAGACGTGATGCGGAAGTTGCCGCGAAAGACGATTGTGGCGGGCAGCGATGCCCATACTTTGCAACGCTTGGGCTCTTGCTACACCCTCTGCGAGGGACGCACTCGCGAAGATTTTCTAACGAGTCTGCGGGTGGGAAGAGTTAAGGTCTTTGGCGAGGGGGGGAAATTCACCCACATTTTTGGCGATGCCATGGGTGTTTACCTCGCCTACTTTAGAGACATTGCCTTCCGCAATGAAGTTCATCGCGAATGGACGGCGATCAAGAAAGTTCGAAACGGACTGGGCTGGGCCTTGTATCTGCCGGTATTCCTGACCCTTTCACTGGCCTACTCCGTCGTCTACTACCGGATCGAAGACCACCGGCAACCCTATTATGAGCGCTTGCTGCGAGAGATGTCGTTGGGCTGAGCCGGCTGGACAAAAAAATACCTGCCTTGCCAATCAGAATCCAGGTGACAAGGCAGGTTAAATTTTGGGGGATATGAGGGGTTACTACTTCTTCTTTGCAGCTTTTTTGGCTGGCTTCTTCGCGGCTTTCTTAGCTGTTGCCATTTTTAACCTCCTTTTTTAGGGATAGAAAGCAAAGAAAGTTCGAACTCATTGCGCCTCAATCGGTCTTCAGGAACTGGAGCTTGGGGAGTCCACGGTCACAGGAACACTTACGACGAGACTTCCTTCTTCTTGCTTGCCACGGAAGCCTCTTCCACCTCGGCTTTGTCTGGCGCAACCGCTTTCCCCTCGGCGCTTGGCTTGGCTTCCTTTGCCTCGCGAATCAATCGTTCTTCCTTCAAATAGTTCTTGATCAGTCGATTGACGATCTTCTTAATCGAAGTGCGGTGGCGCGTTGAACTCAGCTTGAGTTCGATGTGGTCTTCGTCATCAATCTCGACATTGATTTTGGCCATTAGAAGGTCAGATTGAAGCTTTATAATTACATTTATAAGTAGGTTCGAATCAAACTACATTTGTACTTATAAAGCGGTCGTTCCTACTTGTCAACAAAAATCTTTAGCTACTAAAGAATTTTTCTATCTTTGCTCTCCATCGGCGCCTCGTCCGTAGACTTTAGTGGAATCGTGGGAGCGGGGCGAGCTTTCCAAATCCCCCTGTCGGGGGCAGAAAAGCCTGCGGCTGGGGTTGGCCTCGGGTCCAGTTGGCGTCTCGAATTCGACGGTTCGGAACTTGAGGGTAACGGCAGGTGCTCAGAGGGCTTGACCTCGCGAGGCGTTTTCGCGACACTGGCAAAGATCGCACCAAACCTCGACCGTCAAGGCATGCGCGAGTTCTCCCGAAATTTCTGGATCTATTTCTTCTCCGGGCTTTTTTGGTCATCCGGGCTGATGGTCTTTTTTCTGGTCTACAATCTCCATTTGCTGGAGATTGGACTGAATGAAACAGCGATTGGCGAAATCACTTCCGCTTCTACTTTGGGTAGCTTGGCTGCAACCCTCGTCACCGGGAAGCTCTTGAACCACTGCGGACAAATCCGTTTCATTCAGTGCTGTGTGCTAGTTACCGCGCTTCTTCTGCCGCTGCGATCGCTCGCACACGGCATGGGATTCCTGACTGCCACAGCGTTTCTTAACGGGACGTCGATTGCCGGCTGGATGGTATCGGCTCCACCCTTCCTCACCCACAACACTGACCCTGGGAATCGTGCGTGGGCATACAGTCTGAGCTACGGGTCCTCTGTGGGCTGCGGTGCGCTGGCTGGGCTGCTGGTGGGATTTGCGTCTCACGAGGGGCCGGCCTGGGCTGAGCTCCGAGAATTTGCTGGCTTTTCAGCGAAGCAGAGCTTCCTGCTGGGAAGTGCGGCCTCCGTGCTGCTTGGGTTCTTCGGCTTGCTTTTTCTAAGACTGGCAGACAGCCCGATCGGCACTATCGGGTCGGAACGGGTGGCTGAGGCCGAGGTTGTTGCGGGAAACCCGGCGGCAGATTCCTGCCTCCAGAAGCAGGGCCCCCCTGAGGCGGGGGTTGTGCGCCTGGGGGCGCGCCAGCAGCTGGCTGCGGGCCACGCGGCACGTAAACAAACTCCCATTCGTTATACTTTGAGCGGCCATTGTAGGATTTCAGCGATTCTTTCTCGCTCTTGCTGGCTACCCCGACGATTCCGCCCAGAACAGGGTTGAGCGTCGACTGAACTGCCCGTGGCCCTGTTGAGCCTTGCTGGGTCCGGCCCGGTCCCACGGTGACGGTACTAACTGTTGAGGCACCACCTGTTCGCCCACTCGTTGAAGAAGATCCACCCGGGCCAGAAGCACCGAAGCTGGACGACCCTAACGGGCTGCTGCCCGGAATTACGGTGAGGCCTGAGATCGAACCGTCCGGATTCATCTTGAGCAGGCGCCATTCGTTGGAGTTCGTGATGGGATCTTTCCACTTCTTGCGGAGGAATCGGGTGTTGTTGGTACTCAGCAACGCGTCAAGCGTCATCGGATAGGTTCCAGGAAACTTGCGCTGCCAAAGCTCGATCGCCCGCATGAACTGCTTGCCCCGGTAGATCAATTCCTCCTCGCGCTCGCGCTGCATTGCCTTTTGCCAATTGATGACCGCGCCCGACAAAGTCACAAGCAGCACAGTCGTAAACACCATGACAACCGCGAGGGTGTAGCCCGCTTGACTCGCCTTCGACTTCGCTGGCGACAGGTCCGAGGAGAGGGGCGAGGCGGACCGACGCTCAAAGATGCACGATCGCCTGCCCGGCCTTCTTGCTTCGCTGGCGCCGGCCTGTGTCGATTCGAGCCAGTTTGCTGTCATCTGTGACCTGCGTCATTGCAGACTGATCTGTCGGCGCGTCTTTGAGCTGAGCTCTTCGATTTCGGCCGAAGTGTCGCCGATGCGAAGAATCCGGTAACGATTGGCAACCAGTTCCCCTTCGGATGCCAGATAGACCTCGTCGCCATCGGCAAAAAAGCCCTGTCGGCTCTTGTGGCGCACATCCGTTTTGGTCCCAAAGAATTTCAGGTTAATGATAACCATCGGGGTTGCTGCCGGCCGCGACAATGGCGTGGCCTGGCTGCCCGGTACGCCAGCTCCTGAAGGGCCGGGGCCGGAACCTGGCCGCACGCTGCCGGCTGCCATATTTCTTTCCCTTGCGACCTCGACAGAGAACATGTTGCGTGTGTTCAGGGGACTGCCGGGATCGAACTCTTCCAACTTCTCCAGATGGATAGAGGGGTCAATGTCACGAAACGAGATTTCCTTCTTGACAGCGCTCTTACGTGGGTTCTTTTTCAAGTAGAGATCTTTAAGATCAAGGGCCCGTTCTTGCGAGCTGCTCGACACCGCCACAGACGCTGTTCCGGGCGAGCCCGCGGAGCCGGCATACCAGTTGTACAGGGTGAAAGCCAGGACCGCCAGCAACCCGGAAAGAATGACCGACTGCCGTTGTTGTTTGGTCAGTGTCATGGTCGTTCCGTGAAAAGCGTCGACAGACTCACGTCGAGCCGCAGGATATCGGTTCCCTCGCGCTCCGAAATCAGAGCCATCGAATCGACGATGAGCAGTTTCGATTCGCTTTCCAGGATGTTTAGGAACTCCCGAATGTTCGAGTAGTTCCCTTCGATCGGCAGTGTAATCGACAGGCGTTGCATGCCGAAGGCCGGCTCAGGGTCCAGGCGGTAGGTCACCCGTTGCCTCAACAGCCCGGTGTCTTCGCAGATTTCGTCGAGAGTCTTCAGCAGTTCGGAAGTCCCTTTCTCCTGCGGGAAAAGATACTCTGCTGAAAACTGCCGATACTTCTCGCGCGAGTCGCCAAGCTTCCTCTCGATTTCCTTGAGTGCGTTCAGCGTGGCCAACCGGCGGGCCAGTTGCGAGCGCATCTGGTCGATGCGAGCTGTTTCCCCGGCATCGGCTTCGATCTCTGGACGCACGAACACAAGATACAGCGGCAGGTTGAGCAGGAGCAGAGCCGACAGGACGACATAGATGGCGGTTTGATGCTTCGCGTTCATGGGCTTCGCCGACAGGCTGTCTGGAGCGCACTTCCTTTCACGACTGTCCCTTGTACTTCACCTGAACTGCAATCTCGCGGCCCACAAACGCCGGATTCTTAGAAATCTCTTCGTGGAGCGGGCTGACGTCGTAAAACTTACCGGACGACTCCAGGTTGGAAACGAACTGAACATTGTCGCCGCTGGTACGCCCGTTGGCCACGATCTCGACGACCATGCCCTTGCCAAGCACCTGCGGTTTTATCGCAACAATCTGAAGATTCGCGGGCGTTAACCGCTCGAGGTCGTTGAGCAGCTTCGTCCAGGAAAACGTGCGCCGCCGGATCAACTGGTTCACATGCTCCAGCGTTTCCAGAAACTCCGCCGTCTCGGGCGTCTGCAGCCGGGCCAGCACCTTGTCTTGCTCGCGGCCGAGAGCCTCGAAGCGAACACGCTCCCGGCTGAGTTGTGCATTGAGTTCGCCCCGGCGGGCTCTTACCGTCTGGTAGCGCGAGAAGTTCCAATAGGTGATTCCAAGCAGCAGGATGAGCAGCCCGCCAGAAATCATGGCGAACTTGCGGTGATTGACAAAGGGGCGGGTGGCCAGGTTGGCGTCGATCTTGATCATTCAGAATCTCCCGGCAGCCAGGCCCAGCGATGGCATCAGAGCGTTCTTCAAGCTCCGTAGCGCTGGGGCATTGGGGGACTGGAAAAACCGCAACGGATCCAGATTCAGCACCGGGCGGCGAAACCGTTCCGAAAGCGAGGCGAGCAGCTCAGCCGGCGGGTCCTGCGGGCAAGCAACGTAGATTCTGTCCAGGGGTTGGGTGCTCAGCTTGTCCTGGTAGTAGGTTACACAGGGATGAATTTCGTCGAACAGATCCGGCAAGCGCACGGAGCCCAAAGCAGGCGCTTCCTCAGCCTCCTCTTCGCCAGCATCCGTCTGTCGGAAGAACATCACGCGCCCCTCTTGCACAATCAGCGACGAGGATCCCGAGCGGCGTACACGCACCAGCAAGACCGCACGCCGGCCGAGGTCTGGCTCGATCCTGGCGAGCAGCTCAAACGCCGCAAACGACGACAGGCAGATGTACCCGGCGTGAATTCCCAGTTTTTGAAAGGCTTCTTCGTACTGTGCCAGCACCTCGCGGTGAACGCAGACTGTGAGCACGAGGTGCTTTCCATCCGGGTGTCTATTGTCGAGCGACGCGATGTGAGCTTCCTCGATATTGAACGGAACGGTCTTCTTCAATCTCCAACGCAGCAACTGTATCTTCTCGTTCTCGTTGGCCGGAAAAGTGTCCAGAAAATGCAGCGTGACTTTTGCAGAAGCGTCGGGCAAAGCCAGGGACAAGCGCGCCGTCTTGATCTCCGCTTTGGCGAGAGCTGCCTTCAGCACAGCCTGGAAGTCCGGCATGCTCGCAATGTTGGGACGCGTCAGAGATGGAGCTACCAGCCCCTCAGCCAGCGGGGTTACCGCAAAGCGATCCACCAGTGCTGGGTTCCTGGAGTCAAGACGCACCAGCGCGACCGAGCGGCGGCTAATCTCGCACGCAACCGGCGGCAGACTGGGCTGAAAGAACTTCTCGACTCTCGCTTTGAACGATTTCTGGATCATGGCGCTGGCGTTGCTCCCGGGCGGCGAACCCGAGTTCTCTCGTGTGGAACCTCACTCGATAAACGTCACCTTGTTAATCTCTTTTAACGTCGAAATGCCTGCAAACGCCTTTTCCAGCGCTGATTCACGCAGAAAGGTCATGCCCTCCTCGTGGGCTGTGCGCTTGATGTCGGAAGCTGGCTTCCGTTCCAGAATCATTTCGCGGATCCGGTCAGAAAGGTCCAGCAGTTCATGAATAGCAGTGCGCCCCCGGAAGCCGGTGCCGCCGCAATCCAAGCAGCCAGCGCCCTCGAAGAAAACAAAGTCCGAGTAGACCTTGGGGTCCAGGCCCGATTCTTCCAATAGCTGCGGCGGCGCCCGGGTTGGGCGTTTGCATTGTTCGCAAATGACGCGGACGAGCCGCTGAGCCAGGATGCAGTTGAGCGCAGAAACAAAGTTGTAAGGCTCCACGCCCATGTTCAGGAATCGGCCAAGCACGTCCACCACGTTATTGGCGTGAACGGTGGTGAAGACCAGGTGCCCCGTCAGGGCCGACTGAATTGCAATCTGCGCGGTCTCGGCGTCGCGAATCTCTCCGACCATGATTTTGTCGGGATCGTGCCGCAGAATGGATCTCAGGCCTCTGGCGAACGTCAAGCCTTTCTTCTCGTTGACGGGAATCTGGGTGATCCCCTTCAGTTGGTACTCGACGGGATCTTCAATGGTGATGATCTTGTCTTCAGAGCTTTTGATCTCCGAAATCGCGGCATACAGCGTCGTCGTCTTCCCGCTTCCCGTCGGCCCCGTGACCAGCACCATGCCATAGGGCTCGCGAATGTATCGCCTGAACTTCTTGATGTCGCTTTCAGAGAAGCCCACCACGTCCAGGCTCAGCTGGCTGAACTTCTCGCTCATCGCCTCCTTGTCGAGCACGCGCAATACAGCGTCTTCGCCGTGGATCGAAGGCATGATGGAGACGCGGAAATCGATCAGCCGTCCCTTGTAGCGCACGCGAAACCGACCATCTTGCGGCACCCGGCGCTCCGAAATGTCGAGCTCCGACATGACTTTGATGCGCGAAATGATCGTCGAATGATGTTCCTTGGCGATGGGTTGCATGGCCTGTTGCAGCACGCCATCGATGCGGTACTTGATCATCACATCGTTGTCTTCCGTTTCGATGTGGATGTCGCTTGCCCTGCGCTCCAATGCGTTGAAAATAGTCGAATCAACCAGCCGGATGATCGGGCTCTCGGTTTCGCTGGTGAGCCGCTCGATGGAAATCGTCTCGTCGCCGGATTCGTCTTCCTTGATCAGATCGAGCGTGAATCCCTCGGTCGCCTCTTCCAACACCCGCTGGGAGGACTCGCTCTTTTTCAGGATGTCGCTGATCTGCGACGGCGTGGCGACCTTGACAACCAACTTCTTGCCCAGCAGAACGCCCAGCTCGTCGGTCAGCAGCAGTTCGCTGGGATCGGCGATCGCCACCATCAACGATCCGTTGACGCCTTTCAGCGGAACGAAGTTATAGCGGAACATCAATTCGGCAGGAATGGTCCGAAACAGCTCAGGGTCGATCGGAGAGTTCTTCAGGTCGACGAACTCGCAACGGTAGCGTTCCGCCAGCCGCCGCGTCTGCTGCTCCTCTTCCTGCAGATTGACCTTTGGCTCTGGCCTCTGCAATTTGATGTCGGCAGGATTGACAATCTTCTGATTCATCTTCTTAGGTTACAGGAGACAGGTTACAGGTTACAGCGAAAGGGAAACGACTCTGGTTACGAAAGCAGCTTCCGTCGGAGCACGCTTAGCATTTTGCTGATCTCAGTAATAAGGTCAAGCGTCGGATAGGCGACACCGTTCTGCAAATACCCAAGCCGAATCGCGATCATCAGAAAGGTTTCAGTTTCCATCAGGGAACCTTTGGCAATCGCGAAAAAATTCGCAAAGTCTTTTCGACTGCTTCGAGCATGGCCTTCGGCTATGTTGGCAGGAACAGAGGCAGCAGCACGAGTAGTCTGAGCGACCAACCGATAGATCTCGCTTGGAGGGAACGCCCCCGTCAGTTGGTACACTTGTACAACCCAAATTATGCACCGAATCAGCCTTTTGGTTTGGCGCTTGGTGCA
>VFZK01000064.1 GCA_016871215.1 Acidimicrobiia bacterium
TTGGCATCCGCGCATCATGCCAAGTTTTTTCTCAATTACAATCGGTTTCTCCCCCTGATCTGACGGCCCTTTCGGGGGTCTTGAGGGGGCACTTTGACCCACACGATTCCACGAAGAGCCTTATTTCTATTTGTTTACCGGGTCGCTAATCATGGTGCTGGACAAATCTCGCGACACGCAGTATCGTAGAGTGGATGAGTGCGTCCGAGAAGAAAGCGCTGACCGACAGGATCAAGGAACTGGAAGAGAAGCTGCGGAAGGCGGACCGTGAAATCGAGCGTCTTCGTAAGCAACTGGAACAGGCCCTGCGATCGCTGAAGCGTCAGGCCGCGCCGTTTTCGAAAAACCAACCGAAGGCCGACCGGGGCATCACTATGCGACACAAGGTTCGCGGCCCGTTCCGACGCGCATCAACGAGACGCACGAGGCGCCGCTGCCCAGCGGATGTCTCCATTGCGGTGGGCCGATCGCGTATCAAGACACCCAGCCGCAGAAACCCTTTCCAGAATGTTCCGGGCACGCCCCAGCAAACCGCAGACTTCCCGATGACAATCGCTGCGACGGAACCTCCTGAACTATCTATGAGTCATTGACCTAGCGCGTGCCGCCTCCCTTTCCCACTCGCTCGTTGGCGACTTTCTTGATCCAGTCCCGCGTCCAGGAAATCGTGTCTCCGTCGTTGTTCACCGAGAGGAAAACGATGCCCTCGATCCGTCCTTCCTTTGCTAGCTTCAGCGCCATATCGCATTGCAGCTGCATCAACTCCCGTGGCATTTTGCGGTTTTTGCCGTAATCGTACATGTAAAGGCCCAGCACGATCGGCATGCCCTTGGCTAGCTTCTCCATCGCGGTGAACCTTTGATCCAGATTCCGGACTTCCTCTGCTTCCCAAACCCAGAAGTTTACGGCGTCCAATATCTGCAGGTATTCCTTCAACAGCGGGTCATTCAGGTTCTTCGAATATACGATTCCCCACATCTTCAACCCAGGGATCGCCTGCACCTGCCGGCGCAGTACCGCGACATGTTCCGGCCGCAAGCCATTTCTATACTGTGAAGTCAGCATGTCATCAATCGATACAGCGTCGACCTGGGAGTACTGTGCTTTGAGAGCTTTGAGAATCTCCAGCTTTTGAGTGTAGACGAACGGCCCTTTCTCGCCGCTATCGGGGGTAAGCTCCCAAGCGATGCGCTTCATGGAGGAGATCTGTTTGCTTAGTTTCTCGGCAACTTGCCGGTTGTTAGGCAGCCCACTGCCAGCCATCACGACGTTCCGCACACCGAGAATGGCGGCCTTGCTCTGCGAGTCGGCCTGGGCAAACTGCGCCGGTTCAGTGGTGGCCAGCAGGGGCTCCTTTCCGATGTCATAGGCACCGATCGGCTCGGCGATGCCCCATACCCAGATGATGTCGATCATTTTCCGCTTGGACTTCGAGCCTGCTCCCACCGCCCACATAGGCAGCACAGCAACGACGGCGCACAGGCATGCGATTCTGGAGAGGTTCTTCATGTTTGTCCTCCGCATCGGTTTGAGCTGAGTGTCAGCCTGCTTGTAAACTGACGGCTTTGACGGCGACCGACCGCTGCGCATTCTATTTCAGCTTCCAGGTGAAATCCACCTCAGCGGAGCAGGATACGCCTGAAGCGGGGCGAGTCGCGTGAGCCCTTAAGACTATCCAGGCATTCTGCTGAGCGGCGAAGCAAGGAGAGTAGTTTTCACGGCTGAAATCGGATGACGTAGACTTCCAACGAAAGCGAATTACCACTCTCTAGCCCAGAACAGAGTGCAGGCATAAGACACCTTCCAATCGATTGAATTGCGATTGAAACGTTTGCAAGAAGTCCTGCCAATGCTCCATAATGCCTCCGTCTCAGCTGCACCACGCGCCCGTAGCTCAGTTGGATAGAGCGTCGGACTTCGAATCCGCAGGTCGCCCGTTCGAGTCGGGCCGGGCGCGCCATCTTTTCAACAACTTACAGGCGTCTCCCCTCCGTTAGTTTTTTTGTGAGCTTCGCTTTCCTCAAAAAATTTCGCCTGGCCGAACGACAAGCTATCGAGTTCAGGACCGAGATTTTCAACCTCTTCAACACCCCTCCGCTCGCCTTACCCGTGAATAGTCTCACCAACCCTTCGGTGGGACGCATCCTGAGCGCCGGCAGGGCGAGAGAGATACAGTTCGCACTCCGCTACTCGTTCTAAGCAGTTCGCAGGCGGTTTGCCTCAGGGCTTGGGGCAAACCGCCATTCTCACCGCCTGGCAACCCCTGTCCCGTGCCATTGGCATTTTGAGAGCCGCCCCTAGATCTTGTTGTCTACCTATGAGCTGCCACGCACGTTTTCCAGGGCCTGGGGTGGCTATGGGCAGCTTGCTCACGGTCGCGGCATTGTCCGCTGGGCCAGTCAATCTGAACCAAGTTCAAATTCCTTCACCGCGGCACTGGTTCCGCACAGTGCGATCCCGTCCTTCCATGCCGGGATCGCCATCTCCACCGACGGCACACCCGAAAAGCGCCCGGATCGCCAGGCGTCGTTTGGCTCAGAACTGGGGCTCGTTCACCGCAGGACAGCACCAGCTGGTGAACCTGCGCTTGGAAAGCCAACGACCTCGCCACACGCCTCGCTCCCGCAGTTGTGGTAGGCTTGCAGCACCTTCGTCAGTTAGCGACTGAAGCAGGCGCGGTGGGATGCTTTCCTTAATTCTCGTGTCAGCTCTCTTAGGTTCTGCGGCAAGCCAGGTTGAGGTGCCGTCACTCGACTATGTCTGCCCGATGGATCCGGAAGTTCGCGCAGCTCTTCCCGGAAGCTGCAACCGTTGCGGGATGAAGCTCGTTGTGGGAGTGGCCGATCCTCTTGAGTATGGGCTCGATTTGGAACTGCGGCCTCGGGCTCCTCGCCCCAATCGGCCGGTCGAGGTGTTCTTTGTGGTTAAGGAGCCGAACACCGGCAAGCGGGTCCAGGAGTTTGAGATCGTGCACGAAAGGCCCTTTCATCTGTTTGTGCTAAGCGAGAGCTTGGACTTCTTTCTTCATGAGCATCCCACCTTGGGACGGGATGGCCGTTTTCGGTTCACGGCTCGCTTTCCGAAGCCCGGCATGTACCGCTTGCTGTGCGATTTCTATCCGAAGGGGGGCACGCCTCAAATGCTGGTGCGCACCGCACTGATTCCGGGAACACGCGGCCTTTCACTGTCGACTTTGCCAGCGGAGTTGACTGCCGGCCTGACCGAGAAGAACGGTCCGAACATGGCCGTGGAGCTCGACTTGCAACCCCGTGTCCCGATTGCCGGAGCGCAAACCATGATGTTTTTCCGAATCAAACCTGTCGACGGGTTCGAAAAGTATTTGGGAAGCTGGAGCCACCTTCTGGCCTCGAGCGATGACTTGGTCGACGTGATTCACGCGCACCCGTTTCTGGCCGACGGCGGACCACAAGTTCAGTTCAATATGATCTTTCCGAGAGCCCGCAGCTACCGGTTATGGGCCCAGTTTCAGCGCAAGGGTGTCGTGAATACGGTCGTCTTCGACGTTACCGTTTCGGAGCTGCAGTGACTGCATGCTTCGAGCTTCCGAACCAGAATCGAATGAAGGGCACAAAAGGCGGCTCCCTCCAAGCCGCCGCTGCTGCTCAACCGCCAGACACGAGTCGCCAAGCTGGCGCCCGTTGCCCTGACGCAAACTCAGCACTAGAGGCCTCGGGGAACTGGGTGCCTGCCTAAAATTGAGAAAGCGGACGAAACCCTGGATCAGGTATGGCGATGTCAATCGCTCAAGATCTTCGAAAAAGGGCGGGCCACGTCTGGGCTCGCCGATTGCCTCTGCTGGGACTCGTCGTGCTTTCGGCGCTGCCGATGAACGCGCACGAGTTCATTACGACGAACATCACCTGGAACCGGGAGATATCGAGGGTGTTTCACCGGCGCTGCATCTCATGCCATCACAGTGGAGGACCGGCTTTCGACCTCAGCAGCTACAGGCAAGTACGGCCTTGGGCAGAGGCCATCAAACACGAGGTCCTGGAGCGGCGCATGCCTCCTTGGGGCGCCATCAAAGGATTCGGAACCTTCCAGAACGAGGACGCTTTGAGCGAAACGGAGATTGCCCTCATTTCAAGCTGGGTGGAGGGTGGGGCGCCGCAAGGAGATCCCGGGCTCCTGCCCAAACAAACCACTGTTGGAAAGGCAGCGTCGTTGCCGTCCGGAACGACAGAGACCTTATCGCTTGCGGGTGGCACTCTAACCTTGAAGCAAACCGTCAGAATCGCGGCCGTACGACCGGAAACGCTACCCGAGGGCGCTTCCCTTCGTCTCATCGCGCAGCGACGCGACGGAGCTATTGAGCCTTTGCTCTGGCTTTATCGATATGCCCCTCGCTTCAGACGTACGTACTACTTCAAGACGCCCATGACGTTTCGCGCCGGAACAAAGATACAGATGGTCCCGCCCGTTGGCTCCCTCTCGCTCCTTCTCGCGGGAGAATGAACGGGCCAGTGAGGAACGAGATGACAGTTGCACTCCCACCGCATCTGTCGATCGGACCGACGGAACCCAGTGAATGGCCGTGGCGCGAGAGCAACGAAAAGGCGACCGAAAGCAGAGATTGATAGTAGCGTGCTGAAATCTGAGGAGATCTGGGGTATTCTATCTGCATCCGGGTGAGTAGTGGGTTTCGACTGAGCATGAGGCCGCCCTGCTTTCTCGCCTTTTCTATGAGGTCTCTAAGCGCGTGAGGATGCACAGCACGTTGGAGGATCCGCTTCCAGACTCGGATGTTCAGCCCAGGCGTCTGAAAGACGCCATTTCATTCAGGAGGAAGTGACATGCGAAAGCTTCTGGCCTTTTCTGCCGTGTGGATGACGCTGGCGATCGCTGCGCAGAGCACGTGGGCCGAGCCTGCGGGCAAAACCTTTACGAAGGACGTTGCCCCGATTCTCTTCAAGAATTGCGTGGCCTGCCACCGCCCAGGCGAAGTCGCTCCGATGTCCCTTCTGGATTACGAGACAGTACGGCCGTGGGCCAAGTCGATCCGGAAGGCGGTATTGTCGCGCAAGATGCCGCCCTGGTTTGCCGATCCGGCCTTCGGTGCTTTCGCCAATGATCCGCGGCTTTCTGACCAGGAGATTTCCACAATCAAAGCTTGGGTGGACGGCGGCTCCCCAGAGGGCGACCCACGCGATCTGCCGCCGAAGCCGGCTTTTGTGGAAGGCTGGAAGCTTGGCAAGCCAGACATCGTGATTGACATTGGACAGGACTTCGCGGTTGCGCCGGGCAACGATGCTTATGAGTACTTCACCGTTCCGACAAACTTCACTGAGGGTAAATGGATTCGAGCCGCTGAGATCCTGCCAGGGAACCGCCAGGTTGTGCACCACGTACACGTCAGCCTCGTCATGGAGAACAACAAGGTCGACGGTGCTGATTCGAAGACGACGGCGTTTCGAACGCAAACCGGACAATTCTGGGAAGTCAAAGTTGGGCTGTCGCGCGTCCGCCTCGATGCACCCGTGGTGGATGACGCCTGTGCCAACGCACCAACCGAGCTGCAGAACCTGAGCGGGTTCGAAGAGGGATCCTTTACCGCAATGTTGCCCGGCAAGGCGCCAGATGTATTCGGCGACAAAACACCGAAGTGGATCCCTGCAGGAGCGAAACTTCGTTTTCAGGTCCATTACGCGAAAGTGGAAACACCCCAGACCGATCGAACTCGCGTGGGATTCTATTTGGCCTCCCGGCCGCCCGAAAGACCGATGCGCCGATTTGACCTTCGCAACCGATACTTCCTAATTCCGGCAGGAGCAGCCAACCACGAAGTGAAGCGTTGCTACGAATTCGAAAGCGACAAGCTGCTGGTCTCCATCACCCCCCATATGCACTACCGCGGCAAAGATGCTCGCTACGAGTTGGTGCGGCCGAACGGAAGGCGGGAGACTCTGCTGTACGTTTCGCCGTACAACTTCGAGTGGCAGCTTCTCTACCGCTTCCGCGAACCAATCTATGTGGAAAAGGGCAGCCGAATGATTGTGACGTTTCACTACGACAACAGCCCAAACCACCGGGGCAATCCGGACCCTACGCAGGTGGTCCGTTGGGGCGACCGTAGCGAAGATGAGATGATGACCAGTTGGATTGAGTACTTGGATGCGGGCCCATCGTCGTTTTCGCGGCAAACCGTGACTGAAACCGCAGCGCGCGCAAGGCCAGCTGGCCCCTGACCAGCCAGGGAAAAAGCGCGCATGGCCATCGAAAGCGACACTTGTTAGCCTGCTCAACAGCAGGATACCTGTGTCCTGAATCGCGTTGACGGCTCCCCGCTTGACCGAATCGTCACGGTCGTCATTCCGTGACAGCCAGCGATGACACCCCATTTACGAACAACCGTACTGACGAGTGTTCTCAGCTCGACTGACGCACCATGCGTGCGGTCCACGCTGAGGTCCAGGTCTCTGCTCCCTAAAATTGTGACAAGCTTGCGGCATCTTCCGATCCGGCGGGCGACCGAAGCAATGAAGGCGCTGTTTCTCGCGTTTGGTTTTTTCTTCTTGAGCGGACCGCTTTCGGCACAGCCCATGCGAAAGCTCAACGCACTGATCGACCAGTCCTGCCGCGCGTGCCATTCCGGGAAGGCTGCCCAGGGAGGACTGGATTTCGGCGAGCTGCCGTTCGACCTGGCAAACCGTGCCACGCGCGACCGCTGGATTCGGATTCACGATCGAGTCGAGCAGCGCGAGATGCCGCCTCAGGGCATGGAATTCTCGCCGGCTGACCGGGCGGCCTTGCTGGGCCAACTGGCGCCGGCGCTCCATCAGGCGGACCTGGCCGATGTGGCCAAGAACGGCCGCGGACCGATGCGGCGTTTGAACCGCGACGAGTACGAAGAGAATCTGCGCGACATCCTGCAGTTGCCGAACCTCGACATTCGCGACATGCTGCCCGAGGATCGCGAGGCCCATCACTTCAACAAAGTGTCCGAAACGCTGGACATGTCGCGAGTTCAGCTTGCAGCCTACCTGGATGCCTCAGAAGCAGCTTTGCGGCAGGCCATGGTCACGGCACCAGCCCCTCCTCCCGTAACCAAGTTCCGCGCTTTTGGAAGAAACCTGTTTCCGGGATTGCGCAGTACGGGAACCCGTCATTCGATGTTCTTTATCAAGGACAACCAAGGCGTCAACGTCGAGAGCGAACGGGCAGCACCCATGTCCCGCGAATTGGAAGAAGACCCGTCGCTGGAAATGGGCTTATTCCGTTCGCCGGGTTGGCCCTATGGCGCGTTCCCGAGGGGATTTGCGGCTCCTCACTCCGGCGAGTATCGCGTTCGTTTGTCGGCCCGCGCGGTCCTCCAGCAATTGGACTTCCGGGTTTCCGAAGCGAAGCACGCCGTGCCGATGACGCTCCGGTCTCGTCGTCCGACGAATCATGACATCGCCGAAGATGTGAAATCGGTCGGTGGCATTCTTGAGATCCAACCCGGAGTAAACCTCTACGAAACGACGGTACCGTTGTTGGCAGGGCAAACCGTCGAGTACGGTCTTCTCGGCTTGCCTGTGCCGCAAGTCGACGCTGAAGGGAAGACGGGATGGTATCGCTATCCGCCCTTTCCACCGGACGGACAGCCAGGTGTCGCGTTTCAATGGATCGAAATCGAGGGACCGCTTCCACCGCCCCAGTGGCCGCCCGCAAGCCATTGGGTTCTGTTCGACGAACTGGGTGTGCCGCCAGCGCCGGCACGGCCCAAGGAGGAAGCCAGCCGCCTGCTTCGGCGATTCATGAAGCTGGCTGCGGGCAGCCCCGTGCCGGAAGAAGCGGCTCACACGATCGATCGCCTCGTTTTTGCGCGCCTCGATGGCAGCGAATCTTTCGCCGAGGCGATGCTCGCTGGCTATCAGGCCGTCCTGTGCTCGGATCTTTTCCTGTACCTGCGCGAACCGAAGGATCGTTTCAGCATCGCCAGCCGGCTTTCGCACTTTCTCACCAATTCGAGGCCTGACGCGCAGCTTCTCGCCAGCCGCTTGGAAGACCGGCAGGCGCTCCGGCGCGAAATCGACCGTCTGATCGCAACGAGCGGCTTCGACCGGTTCGTCAAGAGCTTCACTGGCTACTGGCTGAACCTTCGGCATCTCCGGCGCGACGATCCCGACAAGCGGCTCTATCCCGAGTACCAACTCGACGAATATCTGGTCGACTCGCTGGAGCGCGAAACGCTTGCCTTCTTCACGGCGATGGTGCGAGACAATCTCCCGATTCGCAACCTGGTGGATGCCGGCTTCGTCTACGTCAATGAGCGGCTGGCAAAGCACTATCAGCTCGAGCCGGCTGCCGGAGCGGCACTTCGCCCCGTCGCCCTGCCGCAAGACAGCCCGCTCGGCGGACTTCTCACGCAAGGCGCAATCCTCAAGATCACTGCCAACGGCGCTTCGACCTCGCCGGTGCTGCGTGGCGCCTGGATCATGGATCGCATCCTGGGCGAACCGCCGCCACCACCGCCGCCCGGAGTGCCTGCCGTCGAGCCCGACATCCGTGGCGCCAAGACGATTCGCGACCTCCTCGCTATGCACACCCGGTCGAGCAGCTGCGCGTCTTGCCACGCCAAATTCGATCCGGTCGGACTTGCCCTCGAGAACTTTGATGTGTTGGGCCGCTGGCGCACACAGTACCGGGGCACCACCGAGGGCGAGAGAGTCCATGGCATCGACCATACGGGCCATGACTTCGCCTATACTCTTGCCGGTGCCGTCGATCCCAGCGGCACACTGGCCGACGGGCGCAGCTTTCGGAGCGTCCGCGACTTAAAAGCAATTCTTGCCGCAAACCCACGTCAACTGGCACGCAATCTTCTTCGCCAGTTGACCGTTTACGCGACGGGAACACCCGTGCGCTTTTCCGACCGGCCGGAGATCGAGAAGATGCTTGACGCATGTGAAGCCCATCAGTACCGCACCCGCGATCTCGTCCACGCGCTGGTTCAAAGCAGGATCTTTCGAGGAGGAGCTAAGCCATGAACGCACCCCACGTTGCCACGCGCCCGTTGTCGCGCCGCAGCCTGTTGCGAGGCGCGGGCGCTGCCCTTGCCCTGCCGATGCTGGAGTGCATGACGCCGATGTTTGCCCGGGAAGAGGCGCCCCGCCGCATGCTGATCCTCGTCAACAACCTCGGTGTGTTGCCGAAGCTCTTTTTCCCACAGACCGCCGGGCGCGATTATGAGCTGTCGCCCTATCTCGCCGCGCTCGCTGAGTTCCGCAAGGATTTCACCGTCTTCAGCGGGCTGTCTCATCCTGGCGTCTCCGGCGGACACAGCGCCGATAACTGCCTGCTCACCGCCGCGCGTGGCGCCTTCAAGAGCGGCTTTCGCAACTCGATCTCACTCGATCAGTTCGCTGCCGAGAAGCTTGGCCAGGTGACTCGCTTCCCGACGTTGAATCTCGGCGTCAACATCGACAAGGGAAATCGAAGCCTTGCCTGGACACGCGACGGTGTACTGCTGCCCGCCGAAGACAGCGCAGCGAGATTGTACGAACGCCTGTTTCTGCAGGGCAGCCCGGAGGAGGTCGAGCGGCAGATCCACAAACTGGAAAGCCGCGGCAGCATTCTCGACACGCTGCTGGAAGAAACCCGGCGATTCAGCCGGAACTTGGGAGGCGACGACAAGGCACGGCTGGAGCAATACGTGACGTCCGTGCGCGAAGTGGAGCAGCGCCTGCACACCGCACGGGCCTGGGAGATGAAGCCCAAGCCCACCGCCACGCAACCGCCGCCCGCCGACATCCAGGATAAGAAGCTTTTTTTCGAGAAATTCGATATGATGGTCTCGATGGCGCAGTTGGCGTTCGAGACCGATTCCACGCGCATCGTTACGTTGATGGCTGACGCTTTCTTCACTCCGGTGGTCAAGCTCAGCGAGCACGAAACTTCCACCGAGGCCTATCACGGGCTCACCCATCATGGGCAGGCTGAGGACAAGGTCCGGCAGCTCCAGGAGATCGACCGGCGGCAGATGGCGCTGCTTGCAAAGACCTTCTCCAGCCTGGCGTCGAAACAAGAGAATGGCGGGCGCCTGCTCGACCGCACCGTCGTGTTCTTCGGCAGCAGCATGGGCGACGCGAACATCCACGACAACACCAACCTTCCGATTCTGCTCGCCGGCGGCGGGTTCAAGCATGGCCAGCATGTCGTCTTCAAGCACGACAACAACGCTCCTCTCTGCAACCTGTTTGTGAGCATGATGCAGCGGATAGGCATCGAGACCGAGTCTTTTGCCAGCAGCACCGGCCCCCTCCGCGGATTGGAGATGTCGTAGCATGGCCGCGATGCCTGGCACGACCGCTCAGTGTTTAGCGGCGCATCGGCAAGGTCGGCTGAATACGGGTCGCATTCTACGGGTGCTTCGCTGTTGCACCAGCCGGTGATGGCGCCGATGGCAGCCAGCCGAAATCGTCGGCCTTTACAGCAGAATCGATGATCTAAGGGCAGACCCTGCCTCGAAAGGAGAGTCCTGCATGACCACCTATGTCCGTTGTGCCGCCTCCGTGATTTTCCTAGCGGTTGCGGTCTTGGCAGTCGCCAAAACCAGAACTGGCACCGAAGCTCTCATGGTAGATACCGCGAACCGTTTTCTGGATTCGCTCGACGCCGGCACTCGCGGCACGAGTGTCTTCGATTTTGAGAGCCAAGAGCGTCTGAAGTGGCACTATTTCCCGGAACGAGGGTTTCGCAAAGAGTACGGTCACGACCGCCGGGGAATTACGTTCAAGACAATGGACCCAAAGCAGCGGCACCTGGCATATGCGCTTCTCAGTGCAGGATTTAGCCGGTCTGGATTCATCAAGGCCACGACTATCATGAGCCTGGAGGAGATCGTTCGCGTATTCGAGGCCGACACGACTGGTCATCGTGACGCGGAGAACTACCACTTTGTGATTTTCGGCAAGCCTGCGCTCGATTCGACCTGGGGTTGGCGTGTAGAAGGTCACCACGTATCTCTGCACTTCACCATGAAGCAAGGGAAACTGATCTCCTCAAGTCCGACGTTCTTTGGGGCAAACCCTCACGAAGTCCCACAGGGGCCGCACCAGGGAATGAGGGCACTGGCACAGGAAGAGGATCTGGCGCGGGCGTTCGTGAAGTCACTCAACCCGAAACAGCGCAAACAGGCTATCTTCGATGGAGTTGCTCCCGAAGACATCGTCACCCTTGCCTCCGTCCGAGCTAAGCTGGAAGGCAAGCCCCAGGGCATACCGGCGTCGGCACTAGACGCCACACAGTTCCAGGTCTTGATGAGGCTATTGGAGGAGTACGCGAACAACCTGCCGCCTGAGATTGCTAGCGAGCGCATGAACGCTGTGCGGCACGCTCCGCGAGACCAGATCTTCTTTGGTTGGGCCGGCGATATCGAGCGTCCTGCTCCGCAGCCGGTCGTGTTGGGGCGCCCGACTACCGGAAACCGCGCCCCGAAGGGAAACTACTACCGAGTTCAGGGCCCGACTTTTCTGGTCGAGTACGACAACACTCAGAACCAGAGCAACCATAGCCATTCCGTGTGGCGCGAACTGCAGGGAGACTTCGGCCTGGACAAGCTGGCGCTGCATTACCGCCTGCAACATGAGGCACCGCAGCTGGCCGCGATTACAGGGAGTCTCGAGCAAGAACGATGATGGAGCCGCATTGTGATGCCCAAGCATCACAGTCTGCCGTGAACTCAAGTGTAGATTCCGTAACTTGGGGTCGCGATGACACGTCTTGATGACTTGGGATGTCGACCGAGCCTGATCGCGGGTGCTCCATTCGCCCGGAAGCCTCTGGGTCTTCGCTGCTGCGCTCCCCGCGTGTGAAGTGTCAAACTAACGCTTTCCTGATCACCTCGCCACCGACATCGGTCAACCGAAAATCTCGACCCATGTGTCGATAGGTCAGACGCTTGTGGTCGAGGCCGAGGCAATGCAAGAGGGTGGCCTGTAGGTCATGCACGTGGACTCCGTCCTCAGCAACATTGAGTCCCATCTCGTCGGTCTTGCCGATCACCTGGCCTGGCCTGATGCCGCCTCCGGCGAGCCACATGCTGAAGCAATTGGGATGGTGATCGCGACCAGCAGGTTCCTCCAGTCGCTCAAGCTCGCCCATGGGAGTGCGCCCGAATTCGCCGCCCCAAACCACCAGGGTGCTCTCAAGCAGACCTCGTTGCTTTAGATCCTTGAGCAGTGCGGCAGTCGGGCGATCAGTGATGTCACAGTTCTTCTTCAGCCTCTTGTCGATGTTTGCATGATCATCCCAGTTTCCATGGGTCAGCATCACAAAGCGAACCCCACGCTCCACCATTCTTCTTGCCAACAGGCAGTTGGCGCCATAAGCATGGGTGGGTTCCTGGTTCACGCCGTACATCGTGAGTGTGGCCGCAGACTCTTTAGAGAGATCCAGCAACTCCGGAGCGGCGGCTTGCATTCGAAAAGCTAACTCATAAGAGTAGATTCGCGAGGCAATTTCCAGGTCGCCTATTTCACGCTGGTGCAGCTCGTTCATCTTGCGGATCGCTTCCAGACGATCGCGTTGCATCGTACGGCTCACGCCCGGGAGATTGGACAAGTAGGGCACCGGATCGCCCGCATTCGCAAAGGGGACTCCTTGATAGGTCGAAGGCAGGAAGCCGCACGACCAGTTGTTGCTTCCTGCGGAACTTACCGAATCGCCGGAAGCAAGAACGACGAAGGCCGGAAGACTCTCGGACTCGCATCCCAGGCCGTAGGTGGCCCACGAGCCGATGGTCGGACGTCCGAACTGTGTCGTGCCGCTCATCAGCAATGACTGGGCCGGGTGGTGGTTGAAGGCCTCCGTGTGCATGGAACGGATCAAGCAGATGTCGTCCGCACACGAAGCCAGGTGAGGGAGATAGTCGGATAACTCGATGCCACTGCGGCCGCAGGGTTTGAACTGCCGCCCACTCGCTAGAACCTTGGCAGAGGGTTTAATGAACGCCAGCTTCAAGTCTTTGGTCAGGGATTCAGGCAGCGCGCTTCCGTGCCATCTCTGCAGAGCCGGCTTCGGGTCGTAGAGGTCGATGTGGCTTGGTCCACCGAGCATGAAAAGAACGATCACGCTACGTGCCTTCGCCTCAAAGTGACCTGGTCTGAATCGCAGGGGATTCACGTGCGGCTGCTGCGGAACAGCGGACCGCCCCTCGACCGATAAGAGGCGCGCCAGAGCCATGGTGCCGATGCCGCCAGCACATTGGCGGAGAAAATCCCGACGAGCGAGAAGCTGATCGAGGTCTTCATGCGTCATGTCATCACTCCCGGGTAATGAACTCATCGAGATTCAGCAGCACACTGCTCAGACCGACCCAGGCCGCCAGCTCGGGACTATTTCCGTCCATCAATGCGGACGGGAGCAAGTGCTGAGCAGATTGCCCGTCCTGAGTGACGATTTCTGTCTGGCGCCGCAGGTAATCTCTTAGCACGGCCGCTTCCTGCGAACTCGGTGGGCGAGCCATGCAGAGCCGAAAGCCGTAGTCCAAGCGTTCCTCCGAACTCCCCTGGCGCTCGGCGAGGATACGTAGAGCCAGGGCTCGCGAAGCCTCACCGAACGCTGGGTCGTTGAGCAGATTGAGGGCCTGCAGCGGGGTATTGGAGCGTTCCCGGCGGCACACGCTTACGTTTCGGTTCGGCAGGTTGAAGTTCACGAGCTGGGGGTGAAGCGAGGTCCGTTTGATCAGAACGTAGAGGCCCCTTCGGTACCGAGCTTTGCTGGAACCTTCCTCGTGCAGCGGCGGCTTTTCCTCTTTCTTATTCGTGGGGACAGGCAGGTGGACGCTTTGCCCTCCAATCTCGGGGTACAGAAGGCCGGAGACCGCGAGCGCAGCGTCTCGGATCAACTCGGCCGGCATGCGTAGTCGAGTCTGCCGCGCCAGCAGAACATTGTTCGGGTCTCGAGAAGCCAGCTCAGGCCTGGGTTTGGAAGATTGGCGGTACGTTGCCGAAGTAACGATCAGCCGGTGCATTTGCTTCAGGCTCCAGGCATTCTCTACGAACTCGCTGGCAAGCCAGTCGAGAAGGCCCGGATGAGAGGGCTGTTCCCCTCGTGTGCCGAAATCTTCAGAAGTCCTGACGAGGCCGGCGCCGAAATACTCTTGCCAGAGCCGGTTCACCGTCACTCGTGCCGTCAACGGGTTGTCTGGCGACACGAGCCACTGCGCCAAGGCAAGTCTGGGCGCCAGTGCCTCTCGCATTGGCGGCAGAAACGCTGGGGTGGACGGTTGGACCTCAATGCCCGTTCGGCGCCAATCGCCACGAAGGTGAAGATAAGTTCGCCGGCGTTCCGCCTCTTCCGCAACAACGTACGCCCGGGTGACATCGGGAAGGCCGGCTTGCAGCTCTTCGAGAGCCTTTCGCAGCTCCTTGAATTTCAACTCATTATTTCTTTCCTGGCTGATCACGCGATGGTAATTGCCGACGAAGTGATCCACTAACGAGTCTTGTTCCCTCTCCGTTCTCTGGGTCGGATCCTTGCGAAGAATCTTGTCGGCTCGGTCCAAATACTTCTGAAAAGCGTCGTAAGCGTGGTCCCAGTCTGTCCGCTGGCCAGGGTTTGCTGCGGCCAACCGCATGTCTGCTTCCCAGGGTGGCATAAGCTCGGGCACGCGGTATCGAGCCAGCAACTCGGTGCGCTTCCGCCGGTATCCCGGCGCTGCCGCCAGATAGGGTCCGAGCTCGCCGGCCAGCGGTGCGTCCTGAGTGAGCTCTTCAATGTTATTCAGCACAGCGAAGAGCTGGTAATACTCCTTTTGGCTGATCGGATCGTACTTGTGGTCATGGCATTGTGCGCACGCCACTGTCAGGCCCAGCCACACGCTTCCCACGGTGTTGGTCCGATCGACGGTCTCTTCGAATCGAAACTGCTCCAGGCTGGTTCCTCCCTCCCGGTTCTTCAGCGTGTTGCGGTGGAAGCCGGTCGACACTTTTTGCTCGGAGGTGGCGCCGGGCAGCAGATCGCCCGCGACCTGCTCAAGGGTGAAGTGATCGAAAGGAAGGTCTTGATTCAAGGCATTGATCACCCAATGGCGATAGCGCCACGCGTGGGGGCGAATGCGGTCCGCTTCGTAACCGTCGCTGTCGGCATAGCGGGCGAGGTCCAGCCAGTGCAACGCCCACTTCTCACCATACTGGGGCGAAGCCAGGAGCCGATCGACAAGGCGCTCATATGCGTCCGGACGCCGATCGGCGAGAAACTCCGCAAGTTCTTTCGGACTCGGAGGAAGGCCGGTCAGGTCGAGGCTTAGACGTCGGATCAAAGTGGCAGGCGCCGCCTCGGGCGAAGGTTGCATTCGCTCCCGTTCAAGCCGTTCCAATACGAAGGCATCGACCGGATTTTTCACCCACGACGAGTTTCGCACCTGCGGAACCGAAGGACGGTGAGGTGGCTCGAAAGACCAATGCCGGCCTTGCTCCCGGTCGGGGGAATGCGAAGCAGCAGCGGGGACAGGCTCATCTGTCCACGCGGCGCCCGAGTCGATCCAGGATCGGAGCAACGCGATCTGCTCAGCGCCAAGCCGTTCGCCCTTGAGCGGCATAACCGGACGGTTGTTGGCGGTTCCCAAAACTCGTTGCATCAATCCGCTGGCTGCGCTGTTCCCGGGAACGATGGCCGGACCGGAATGCCCCCCACGAATAGCGTCCTGCCGATTGTCCAATCGCAGGCCATTCGCCTGTTTCGAGGGCCCGTGGCAAGACACACACTTCCTCTGGAGAAGCGGTGCAACGTCCCGACTGAAATCGACCTCTCGCGCGGATGGCTGCGCCGCCTTAGCAGGTGCTTCGCGTCCTGACACAGGCGCTTGAAAGCATGCCAGGAGCAGCGGCAGCAGCATGGCACACGACCGCCATCTTCCTGTACCGGCTCTTGTACCGGCGCCTCCCGCCTCGGGGAGATCGGGTCCAAGCCACCCCCGATATCTCGCAATCTGAAGGTCGTCAAGAATCTTCGTGCACAAGCCGCACTGACTCCTCCGCTCACTCCCTAACTCCGGGTGTACAGCCAGAGCTTCAGCATCTCGTTTCCGCAGAGCGCGCTGAAGGCGCGGCCTTATACGCTCTCCGACTTGCGGTTTTGTCCAGCTCACCGAAATGACAGAAAATTATCGATTCACACGGCCTGGGCCCGAGCGACCCAGGCTGAAACTGACTTTAATGGGGGAAATCGTCGCATAAGGCGGACGAGAATCCAAGGATGAAGATGAGAGGTTCCTGTGGCTTGCCCGTCGCGCTGGCGGGGGATGCAATGACTTTGCTGAGCCTACTGCCTCCCCAGCGCCCAGCTATCGGGCATCCAGCCAATGAATCCTGGCGGGTGATGATCAGAGATTCCGTTTGCACGACCTTCTGGCGGGTCTTCGCTCTTCGCTGACATGCGATCGTCAACTGTGCAAACCGGGCTTGCATCTGATGCCGTCTTCGCTTGGCAGGTGATCGCGGCAACCGTTGCAAGTCCTTGAAGATTGCCGTTCTTGGCTTTGGCCACGATCTTGCTTGGAATTCGCCGATGAACTTAGCCTGTGGATGAACCGGAGGGGCAAAACAATGAGACATCGTTTGACGGTTACGATCGCACTGGGCTTCCTCATTTCCACCACGACCTTTGCACAGCGGCTGGTGCCAAAGGTTGGGGAGCGCGTCGGTCCGGGTGAGAAAGACTCGGTGGCACAAATGCCGTCGCAAACGAAGGAAGGCGGGTCCTTTTCTCCAAGCAGCCTCACGACCGAACGTGAGCGCCGATATGCGGCCAGAACAGGCTTCGAGATCGCGATCGCATCGCAACCGGCCTCACAAATCTCCGGTAATTGGATCCTTGAGGCCTCAACGAGCGACGGCTTACTTCAGGCAAAACTGACTCTGGAGGAAAACGGCAAGAAGCTCTCGGCCGCTCTGGCAATCGACAACCATCTTCTGAAGGGCGAAGGCGAAACGGACGGAACGCAGTTCGAAGTTCTCCTGACGCACGCCGACGGCTCAGGCCCGGGCCACAGCAAACGCCTTAGCCTCTCTGGAAGACTCAAAGGCGACCGGATTTCTGGCTGGTTCGACAACGGCACAGACCCGGGTTCCTGGACCGGGAGAAAGAACAAGGTCAGCCCTTAAGTGTCGATAAGGCTAAGCTGCCCGGCCTCCCACCGGGGGTGGAGCCCGGAGATGACTTTGGAAGTTCTCACTGCCGCTTCCAAAAAGAACGCAAAGGCCGGGTCAGCTTGAGCCGAAGGTTAGATTCTTACCTCTTTAATCATCAACAAAAACAGTTCAACAAAGTTCAGGCGGCCTCCAGAAGTTCAATGATGTTGCGGATGGAAGCATCAGCTTTGTAATACCCAAATTATGCACCGAATCAGCCTTTTGGTTTGGTGCTTGGTGCATAAAATTGTATGCACCAAGACTGGGCAGATACTTTTGGTCGGCGCTGAGTCGTGAAAACGGGCATTGGATGAAGCTTTTC
>VFZK01000065.1 GCA_016871215.1 Acidimicrobiia bacterium
CGACCAGTTCCAGTTGGCTCAATCTGGTGGAACGCTGGTTTGCCGAATTGACGTCCAAACGAATCCGCCGTGGTTCATTCCGCAGTGTCCCCGACTTGATCAAGGCGATGGAGGAGTTTTTACAGGTGTGGAATGAAAAGCCGAAACCCTTTGTTTGGACAGCCACGGTCGAATCCATCGTGGCAAAACTCTCGCGGTGTCGTCAGACTCTTGAGCAAATTCAGCCCGGTTGTACTCAACCCAGAACCAGAAAACCTCAAAACCAACTGTCCATCTAATTCTTGGACACTACACTAGGAAAGCGGGAACAGCAAGCCTCCGGCTTGCTAGAGCCGCACTGCGTGCAGCACGACAGGCCCACAGGGTGGCCAGCCTCTGCATCCGGATTCCGAGCGGATTTCCACAACTGCAGACTCGGCTAAAGCAATGAGGAATGGCGGCACCTCGCCGCAGGCGGCCAGAGCGTCGATACCCGATGCATTGCCCAAAGATTTTCGCTATGCTTGCCGCGGCTGCTGCGCAAAGGAAATGGAGTACAGGCGCAGCTACCTGCTGTCGAGCGCTCCATGCATTTCTTCTCCTACAACAGGGATATCCTGATTATTCTGCTGGTCAAGTTGGGGATTATCGCCTCGCTCTCGGCTCTACTCGCGCGCTCGCTTAAATTCAAACGGACACTGTATGCGGAACCCAGAGGCCCTCAAGAGAAGCTGAACCTGGTGTTGTTTTGGGGGTTCCCACTTGCTATTGGCGTGGTGATTCGGAACGGCTTGGGCTACCCAGCCTTCGACTTGACGCTAGAAGGGACGTTCATCGCGGGCCTCTTGGGTGGCAATGTTGTTGGCTTGGTTGTGGGTTGCCTGGCAGGTTTGACGGCGATGTTCTACCACGAGTGGCTCACGCTGCCCCTGGCTGCCGGCTTGGGGCTGGCCAGCGGACTCCTGAGGAGCTTCACGCCACGTAAGGAAGAGATTTGGAACTTTTCACCGTTCGTGCTGATCAACATTTTTCAATCCCTGAGCTCGCGAACGCAGGCGCGAAAGGCTGTGTGGCAGTTGGTTTTGCTGGCGAGCTGTCTTGTTGCCGAAGCGATGTTTTCGCTGGCGGACCGGAGTTTTCCGGCGAGCTGGTTGTTCAGGCTCGAGTCGTCGAACCCGGTGATCGTTTTGCTGATCTTTGTCACAACGCTCAGTTGCGTTGGGGTAACGCTGAAGATTTGGAGTAACACCCGCCTGGAGATGAAGCTGGCCGAGCAGGAGGTCCTCGTTGTGAAGTCCCGGCTGGACGCTTTGGCCAACCAAATCAATCCGCACTTCTTATTCAATACGCTCAATTCGATTTCCTCGCTGATACGGACCAACCCAGCGAAGGCGCGCACGATGGTCATCAAGCTTTCGCACATATTGCGCAAGTTGCTACAGGGACATGAGAACTTCACTTCGTTGCGGGAGGACCTGGAGTTCATTGACAACTACCTCGATATCGAAGAGATCCGATTCGGAAAGGATAAGCTGAGAATCGAGAAAGAGATCGACACTGAGACACTGGGTTGTCTCATACCCAGCATGATCCTGCAGCCGATTATCGAGAACTCGATCAAGCATGGCATTGCCCCAAAGATCGAAGGAGGCCGCATCACAATCCGTACCTCTCGCCACCAAGACCGGATTTCGATCGACGTGGAAGACAACGGGGTCGGCATGCCAGAAGACGAGATTCCCAAAGTCTACAATTCAGGGATTGGGATCAGCAACATCATTGAACGGCTGAAAGTTGTCTACCAATCCGATTACGTCTTCAGCGTGAAGAGCTTTCCTGGCCATGGAACATTTACGCACATCGAAATCCCCATCCAGGACGGAACCGTACGACAGAGGGCTGGCTAACGACTTGGGAAACGCAGCTGTAGGGACCCAGGGACGTCTGAGGTCGCTTGCTCCGCGTCGCCAATCGCACGACGCAGCGAGACCCTGGCTCACTGCTACTGACATGAGGGTCACATGCCGATCTCGTGCATCATCGTCGATGACGAACAACCTGCGCTCGAAGAAATCAACTTCCTGCTGGAATCCATCCCAGAAGTGAAGGTGATTGGGCAAGGGCGCAATGGAATCGAAGCCATCCGGCTGGTGGAGGAGTTGGAGCCAGACCTTCTGTTTTTAGATATTGAGATGCCTGGCCTGAATGGATTCAAAGTGGTCGAAGAACTAGCTGCCAAGGACCAGTTGCCTCAGGTTATCTTCGTGACCGCCTATGACCAATATGCCGTGAAGGCGTTCGACGTAAGCGCGGTCGACTACATTCTGAAACCGATCGAGAAATCACGTCTCGAAAAGGCGGTGCAGCGAGCTCAGAAACAACTGGAATCGGAATCAGGCGTACAGAGGCAGCTGAAGAATCTGATCAGCCTGATGGCTCCGACGAGTCACAAGAAGTCGAAGTTGTTGCTGAAAGACAAGAATCGGAACCTGCTGATCGATTCCGACGAGATCGTTTTCGCCAGTGTTTCGGGCAGTGTGGTCCATCTCTCGACGGCGGAACTCACCGGTGAGACCAATTTTCGAACGCTCGAAGAGTTGCAGGCCAATCTGGACCCGGAGATCTTTTGGCGCGTGCACCGGTCGTTCCTGGTCAACCTCAACAAGATCCGAGAAGTGGTTCCCTGGTTCAACCGCACTCTGCAACTGAAGATGGCCGACAAACGTGCCTCCGAGATTCCTGTGAGCCGATCGCATTCGCGGCGCCTGAAGGAGTACCTGAAGCTCTGACGGTTCCGCGCAAACGATTGAAATACTGTCCACTTCCAGATGGCGGGGGCACGGCTCGAACGGGGAATTTGTTCTTGTTCCTCCGAAGTGCTTGTGCTACGTTTTTTTGAGAGTCTCGATGCAAGCACAGAATCCTCTCAGTGAAAGACAAGGAGGTAGGGTGATGGAAATGGGGACTGTCGACATCAAGGAGCACTTGTTGCAGTCTGATGAGGACTTCAGGAGGCTGGCGCAGAAGCATCATCAATACGACGAGCGGTTGGGAAAACTGGTCCACAAGGCACATCTCTCGGAGCAGGAGAGAGTGGAAGAAGTCAACCTGAAGAAGATGAAGCTTCAGGTTAAAGATCAGATGGAGTCGATGATTCAGAAGTATCGCCAGCAGTCAGCCAGTTCGTCAGGTCCAGCAAAGTCATAAGGTCCGCACCAATTTCTCCTAATCGGTTGACGCTTCGATCGAGAGATCATTTGCCAAGGGGAGAACGTCGCAAGGCGTTCCCCCCTTTTTGCGTGGGTGCTCCAGACGGCTGCGCTATAATCGCTGAGGGTTCGAGATCCCTGTCGTTCGTAGGGCTAAGCCGCCGGCTAGCGCACCACTCCTTTGTCTCTTGGAACATCCCGATCGGGTCCCGGCGCCACTCCGAAAACGGCGCCTCGGTTGGTGGTTCGGTCTTCGCATGCTGAGGAACCATGGCACGAGAAGGTTATCCTTTCCTGCTGCCGTTATTAGTCCTAGCCGCGTTGCTTCTTTACGCGGGCATGAACGGATTGGCACTCCTGTTTCTCCTGCTGGCGTTGTTCGTAGGCTATTTCTTTCGCGATCCTGAACGCGTTATTCCCTCCGACGAGTCCTTGGTCGTTTCTCCTGCCGATGGAAAAATTGTCGGCATTGGCGTAGAGCCGGATGGCACGACGCGCGTGTCGATCTTTCTGTCCGTGTTCAACGTTCATATCAATCGCGCCCCGCTCGGTGGAGAAGTCGAGAGCGTGCGGTACCATCCTGGAAGATTC
The DNA here is from genome assembly GCA_016871215.1 of Acidimicrobiia bacterium. Taxonomy (GTDB): domain Bacteria; phylum Acidobacteriota; class Terriglobia; order Versatilivoradales; family Versatilivoraceae; genus VFZK01. The sequence continues at coordinate 3,780 of VFZK01000065.1, forward strand.
AAGGCTGCCTTCAACCCAGCAGCCTCAGTCGAAAACGAGCAGAATGTGCTGGTAATTCGAGGTGGCTCGGCTAGAATCAAGTTCAGCCAGATCGCCGGAATCCTCGCCCGTCGCATCGTTTGCTGGAAGAAGCCGGGCGACTTGGTTGTCAAAGGCGAGCGTATTGGCTTGATCAGGTTTGGTTCCCGTGTCGACGTATTCTTGCCTGACGAGGTCGTGCTATCCGTGAAGCAGGGAGACAAAGTGGAAGGTGGGTCTAGCGTGATAGGGAGGATCAAGCATGCCTGAACCACAGACGAAAGGCCGGCAGCCTCGGCGAGGAATCTACATTCTCCCAACTCTTTTCACCATTGGAACCATTTTCTGTGGTTTCTATTCCGTTATCAACACAATGAAAGGCGAGTTCGACCTGGCTGCGATTGCCATCGGGATTGCAGTGGTCTGCGACGGCTTGGATGGCCGCATTGCCCGGCTGACGAACTCTTGTAGCGAATTCGGCGTGCAGATGGATTCTTTGGCCGACGTCATCACGTTTGGGCTGGCTCCAGCGGTCTTGGCCTATCTTTGGGGCGCTAAGTCGATCGCTGCCACGGTTCCGCCGTACGCGAAGCACGTGCAGCAGATCGCTTGGATTGTCTGTTTTGCCTTCGTGATTTGTGGCGCCATGAGACTGGCGCGGTTCAATATCCAAACGACCAAACCGCAGGCGTCTGCTGCCAGCTCGAAAAAATCGTTCGTTGGCATGCCGATTCCTGCTGGCGCCGGCTTGGTTGCCGCCATTGTCCATTTCACTCCGGAACCCATTGTGCATTGGCAGGCCGGTGCTTTGTGGAACATTCTGATGGGCTTCCTGTCGTTTCTGATGATCAGCACCATTCGGTACCCGAGCTTCAAACATATCGACATGCGGAGCCGCAAGTCCTACGTGAACTTCTACCTGCTGGCGTTGCTTGTCGCGCTGATTTACCTGTATTCCCAGGTGGTATTGCTTGCCCTCGCCACGGTCTACGCGACTTCGGGCTTCATGCTCAAGATCTACCAGCTGGCGAAACACAAGAACGAAGGCATCTTGCCTGCTGAGCACCTCTATCCCAACCCGGACGACACGAAGTAGCTTCCTTCCCGCTCGATGCGCGCCGCAAAACCCAACCCGCTACGTGTTGCCATTGTCGGTGCCTCGACTCTGAAAGGCCAAGAGGTTCGAGCGATTTTGCGCGCCCGGCGGTTTCCTCTCAAAAAGCTTGTGCTGCTTGATAGCGACGAGGACTTGGGATGCCTCAGCGAGTTTGATGGTGAGCCGGTGGTGTCTCTGGGGATCAGCGACGAAAGCTTCGAGTTTCTCGATGTCGCTTTCTTCGCCTCAAGCCCCGAAACAGCACGTGCGTACTCCCATCTGGCGGAGAAAAACAGGTTTCTTCTCGTCGACTTGAGCCATGCGTTTTCGGAAGATCCCTCGGTTCCCGTGTTGCTGGAGAGCCAGCCGACCAGCAAACCGGTTCCTGGCTCGGCGGGACAGGTCGCCTCGCCTCATCCTGCGGCTATTGCGGTCGCTACTGTCTTGCAGCGGCTGCGAGGTGCGTTTCCTCTGGGAAGCGCGGTCGTAAACATCTTCGAACCGGCTTCCGAGCGGGGTAGCGAGGGCGTCGAGGAACTAAAGCAGCAAACGGTCAGTCTCTTGTCTTTTCAGAAGAGCCCCTACGCTGTGTTTGATCGGCAGCTGGCTTTTAATCTGCTTTCCAGGTTGGGAGAGGGTGCCAAAGAAACGCTGATCTCATCCGAACGCCTGATTGGTGCCCACCTCAAGGCACTGCTCGGAAACGAATTCCAGATGCCAAGCATCGCCCTCATTCAAGCGCCGATTTTCCACTCTCATGCGTTCTCTTTCTTTGTCGAAATTGACCCCTCGGTCTCGATAGACAATCTGGAGAAGTGTCTCGAGTCCGAGTGGATTTCAGTCGCCGCAACCTCCGATGAGCCACCGTCTCCGGTCCAGGTTGCTGGCCAGGATTGCATTCAGATCGGTGGAATGAAGCGGGACTTTCTGAATCCCCGTGGAGTATGGTTCTGGGCCGCTTCTGACAATCTCCGTCTGGCAGCGGTGAATGCCGTCGCAGCTGCGGAGAGACTTCTGCTCGCGTAATTGGTAATCGCCCCCCTGGTTGGCACACCAGGGGGGCCCGATCTCGATATAGCCATGGGATCGCCTTGTGGGTTTAGATCGAATGATTGACTTTGCTCCCCTTTACTCGCGCGACGTGGCCTGCATGCGATACTCGCCGATTCGCCGCATGGCGAAGCTGGCAATGCAGCCTGGCATTATCGGTTTTGCCGCTGGCACGCCCAGCGCAACGACCTTTCCTGCCGAGGAAATCCGACGGATTGCTGGTGAGATTCTGGAAAAGGACGCTCAGGGTGCCTTGCAGTACGGGTTGACCCTTGGGTTTGCGGGTCTGATCGATGCCCTGAACAGTTTTAATAAGACCAGAAGAGGGATCGACTGCACAGCGGAAGAGGTCTGCATCGTTTCAGGTTCCCAGCAAGCGCTAGACTTGATCGGCCGCCTGTTTCTCGATCCGGGAGACGTCGTGCTGATCGAATTGCCGAGCTACATTGGTGGCATCTCTGCTTTCCGGAACCTTCAAGCTGAGCTTGTAGGTGTGCGCCAGGCCTCAGACGGGATCGACATCGAAGATCTCGTGGCACGCATCGAAGCCTGCCGCGTTCGTGGTAGGAATCCGAAGCTGCTTTATGTCATTCCAAATTTCCAAAACCCTTCGGGCATCACTATGTCGGTCGAAAAGCGGCGCGCTCTGCTGGGCGTTGCGGCTCGTTATCAGCTGCTCATTGTCGAAGACGACCCCTACGGAGAGGTGTGTTTCGATGAGTCGCTCATGCCCAGCCTTCGCCCCATCAAATCGATGGACACCGAAGGGCGCGTCTTGTATTTGTCGACCTTTTCGAAGATTCTGGCAGCCGGTTTACGCGTCGGCTGGATTGTCGCGCCGCGTCCGGTGATCGAGAAGTTGGATCTCGTGAAACAGTCTACAGACCTCTGTGGCAGCATGCTGGACCAGCGTATTGTCGCCGAGTGTTTGCGGCAAGGCGTTGTCGACCGGCACCTGCCCAAGATCCGAGAATTCTATCGTCGGAAATGCCGTGTCATGCTCGAATCCCTCGAAAAAGCGGTGCTACCTGGGGTTCAATGGACACGGCCCGAAGGAGGGTTGTTTCTCTGGATTACCCTGCCTGCCAGGCTCGACAGCGAAGCCCTTTTGTCCGAATCGATCGAAAGCGCCAGAGTTGCTTATGTTCCTGGACATCCTTTCTATGTCGACGACGCTGGGCGCAATACGCTGCGTGTGGCGTTTTCGAAGGAAAGCGAAGATAATATCCGCGCTGGTATTGACCGCCTCGCCCAAGTTTTCAGACGCCATCTTGAATGACTTCAGCCGTTCCTCCGTCCGTCAGCATTGTGATCCCCTCCTGGAATGGCCGGCTGCTTTTGGAGGAAATGTTTCCCTCGCTTCTGGTGGCGACTAAGGAATTCCACGAGAAGACGGGGGGTCCCTGGGAAGTGATCGTCGTCGACGAGACGATCCCGTGGATCGAGACGATTCCCGAAAAGCGGGTGAAGCTGATCACGCGACGCCGCAAGAATGGCTTTGCTCTAGCCTGCAACCTCGGCTTCAGCGCTTGCCGCTACGACACGGTCATTCTTTTGAACAACGATTTGACGGTGGACCCGCAGTTCATCCTGGCGCTGCTTCCTCATTTTCAGGATCCCCGCGTATTTGCCGTTACGATCAAATCGATGCTGCGCGATCGTTCTTCGTTTTACTCAGGCGGGAAGATCGGCGAGTTTCGCTTGGGCTTTTGGAAAGCGTTTCGCAATTACGACGTGGCAAGCGAGGCGAGTGGCTCGCCAAACGGTGCTGATAGCCCCCTTTACTCCTTCAGCGTTTGCGGTAGTTTCTGTGCGCTGCACCGGCGGAAGCTCATGGAACTCGGAGGGTTCGAGCCGCTGATGTCCCCATTCTATTGGGAAGATGTCGAGCTGTCCTATCGCGCTTGGAAACGGGGTTGGGTGATTCACTATGAGCCCGAGAGCGTTGTTTACTTGGACGCAGCGCGTGACCCACGCGAGTCAGCTCGAGGGCTGCGGCTTGACCGGATGAACACTCGCAACCGGCTTATTTTTCTTTGGAAGAACTTGCACGACCCAGCGATGTGGCTTGCCCACCTGGGAGCGATCCCGGTGTTGTGCCTCCAAGCGGTAATCACATTGCGCGCCGCTTTTCTTCTTGGGCTGTGGGACTCGGTTTGCAGGCTGCCTGCAATTCTGTCCAAGCGCCGGCAGGAAGGCCGGGCAGCCAAGGTCCGCGACAGTGCGATTCGCCGGTTGTTCAGCGAGCTGAAACGGAAGAGCTTCGTGATCATTCGATGAAAAAGGGGCGTGCCAATGCCTAATCTCAAGACTGTCGGGAAAATTCTCGACGTTGGTTTGATTCCTGTTGTGCGTGCAACCTCTGTCGATGAGGCGATGGCGATCGCGGAGGCGATCGCGTTGGGTGGGGTCTCCATCCTGGAAATCACAATGACCGTTCCCGGAGCGGTCGAGGCTATCGAAAGAGTTGCCAGTCGTTACGGCAAGGAAGTTTTGGTGGGCGCCGGGACTGTCCTCGACCCAGAAACCGCGAGGGCGTGCATCCTGGCCGGCGCCGAGTTCATCGTCACTCCGTCGCTGAAAGCCTCCACCATCGAGATGTGCAGGCGGTATAGCAAAGTCGTCATCCCCGGTGCGCTCACGCCAACGGAGGTCGTGACGGCCTGGGAGGCGGGGGCGGACTTTGTCAAGGTATTTCCCTGCGACAATGTCGGTGGAGCGAAATACATCAAGGCCCTTAAGGGCCCTTTTCCTCAGATCGATTTGATCCCAACGGGAGGCGTCAATCTCAACACGGCGGAAGCGTTCATTGCTGCCGGCTCAGCGGCTCTGGCTGTCGGATCTGAGCTTGTCGACAAGGCTGCTGTCGCTGCCCAGGACTTCCGCAAGATCACTGAGAATGCGCGAAAGTTTATGGAAGCGGTCAGATCCGCCCGCTCGAAGCGTTAGCAGCCTGGGGCTTGGTTTCATCGAGAGGCGAAACGGCATTCGCAGTGCCTGTCGCAACAGACCTTCTGCTTGATATGCTTGATCTTGGCAGTCGGGCGACTTCGTCCGAAGTCTTGCTAAGCCGGTCGCGCGGTTCAGTGTCCCGTAGGCCTGCGGCGCGAGTTCGCTTCATAGCTTCGGGGAGTGCCGGGCCCGTGACCGCTTCCGATCATTGCTCATCCTCCAGTTCCATCTCGAGGTCTTGTGGATTCAATCATCGATTTCCTGAGAAGTCTTTATAATCCCGAAAAACTGATCGAGCTGATCCGTTCTGGCGGTTACGTTGTGCTGGCGGCGATCGTGTTTGCCGAAACGGGGCTGTTCGTCGGGTTTTTCCTCCCTGGCGACTCCCTGCTCTTCACGGCGGGTTTGGTGGCCGCCCAGGGCTTCTTCAATTTGGGTTACCTCATGCTGCTGTTGAGTGTGATGGCGATCGCAGGTGACGCGCTGGGCTACAGCATCGGCCACAAAGCCGGCGAAGCGTTGTATGTTAAAGAAGACAACCTGTGGTTTCGTCGCAAGCACCTTTTGTATGCGAAAGAGTTCTACGAAAAACATGGTGGCCGCGCGATTTTTCTTGCCCGCTTTGTTCCATTCGCCAGGACGTTCGCGCCGGTAGTCGCTGGCATCGCGCAGATGTCTTACACGCGATTTGCGACCTATAACATCTGCGGAGGCATTTTTTGGGTATGCTCCATGACGGTTGCAGGGTTCTATCTTGGTTCGATTCCCTGGGTCCATCGTAACCTCGAAAAGGTAGTGTTACTGATTGTCTTTCTCTCGCTCCTGCCGATCGGGATCGAGTACTTGAGAGAACTGAAAAAGGCTAAGAACTGACACTCCATTGCGAGGTCTTCCCTACCGCCACAGCACCCACGAGTGGACCGCTCCGGCTCTATGTTCATCGACTCCCACGCCCATCTGGACTCCTCCGCCTATGACGCAGATCGTCCGGCTGTGGTCGAGCGTGCGCGGTCGGCTGGCGTGTCACGCGTGCTTGCAATCGGCTCTGGCACGGGGCCTGGGACCCTGGATTGTGCGATTCGGCTAGCCGAGGCCTTCGAGGGGCTGGACGCCTCGGTTGGAATCCACCCGCACGAGTCAGTCCTAGCCACCGAGGAGGATTTCATTCTGCTTCCACGCCTTGCCGAGAACTCATCCGTGGTCGCCTGGGGTGAGATCGGCTTGGATTTCCACTACGACCATTCTCCTCGCGAAGTCCAGCGCGAGGTTTTCGCGCGGCAACTGAGACTTGCCGCCGAGCGACAGTTGCCAGTTATTATTCATACCCGGGAATCGGAAGTCGAAACGTTGAAGATACTGCAGGAGAACTGGAACTCTTCAGAGGTCGGTGGGATCTTGCACTGTTATAGCGGGTCCCACGAGTTCGCCCAGGCTGGTCTGGAGATGGGTTTTCTGATCTCATTCTCTGGGATGCTCACTTTCCCTAAGGCTCAGGCTATCCGAGAGGTTGCGCTCAGAGTGCCGGAAGACCGCCTCCTAATCGAAACGGACGCACCTTTTCTGGCGCCGGTCCCTTACCGTGGAAAACGCAATGAACCCGCATTCGTCGTACAGACCGCCAAGGCGCTGGCTGAATTGAAGGGGGTTTCGGTCGAGACAATCGCCCGCCAGACCTCCGAGAACTACTGCCGCTTGTTCCATCTCGCTTCGTGTTAGTCTGCCGTTTCGAAGCCCATCAGAACTTGGCGTCTCCAACCTTGCTTAGCTTCCCCAACTTGACCCTCCAGTGCAAACTGCTCTTGGCGGCCGCTGCAGGCCTGCTGAACTGGGCGGTGTTTCCTACCACAGGCCTCTGGCCCTTGGCATGGATTTGCCAGGTTCCACTTCTGGTGGCCTTGTTCCGTGAGCCGTCCGGCTGGCGATCCGCGTTGATCGGGCTTGTCTCTGGTTTTGTGTTCTTCGCCGGAACCTGCCATTGGATAGGTACCGTTCTGTCTAACTACGGTGGGCTGCATTGGGTGGGCGCGAGCCTCTTATTTCTGCTGCTGGCTCTTTACCTGTCGTTGTTCTATGCCCTGTTCGCATGGGCATTCTCACGGTTATCGCTTTCGGGCGGGTCTCTCTGCTTCTGGATGGCACCCGCTGTCTGGGTGGCCACGGAATACTTGCGCGGCTACGTTCTGACAGGCTTTCCCTGGTGCCTGTTGGGTTACGGGATGGTAGACGCCGTCAACCTCGTGCAGATTGCGAAATGGACGGGTGTGTATGGCTTGTCCTATGCCTGCATCTCCGTGAGCGCATGCGTCGCGGGTGCTGTGGTTCGCCCGTCGCGCCTAGAAGCTCTTCGACTGATCGGTGTGGTGTCAGTGCTCCTATGCCTTGTGCTGGGGTTTGCCTGGACTCGCAGGCTGCCTGAGTCACCTGCTCACATCGCCCGTATCGTTCAAACGAACATAGCGCTAGATGAAGAGCTCGATGCCATCGCGCGGCTTTCCCTGCTGGACGAGTTGGCAGGAATCTCAACCGCCCCCATGGAAGGCGATATCCGGCCACCAAACGCAGTCCGCCTCATCCTTTGGCCTGAAACTCCAGCGGCCTTCTACTTCAACCACGACCTCGGCTTTCGGCAGCATCTGGAAAAGATTGCGGTTTCTGCCGGAGCGTATCTCTGCTTCGGCTTCGTTGATTTCCGGCCGGCTCATGGAAAGGAGCTTGAACGGGCGCCCTACAACAGCATTGGCATGCTTTCGCCCGAAGGCCGCGCGATTTCGCAATACGACAAAATCCATCTGGTGCCGTTTGGAGAGTATATCCCTTATGAGCGGTTCTTCTTCTTTGTAGACAAGATCTCGACCGAGGCCGGGAATTTCCAACCAGGAGACCGAATTGTCGTAACACCTCTGGATGGCCAGCGGTCCGTTGGAGCGTTCGTCTGCTACGAGGCGGTCGTTCCGGATCTGGTGAGACGGTTTGCCAGGGATGGCAGCCAGGTTCTTGTAAACCTGACAAACGATGCCTGGTTTGGCGAGTCGGCAGCGCCCTTTCAGCATCTGGCAATGGCGCGGATGCGAGCCATCGAGAACGACCGGTATCTCTTGAGAGCTGCGAATAACGGAATCAGTGCCATCATCGATCCGATGGGGCGGATCTCGAAAGCAGTTGCGAGAAACCAGCGCGTTGCTTTGGAGGGACGCTTCAGCTTCGAGCGACAATTGACCTTCTATTCTCAATACGGTGATGTCTTCGCGATGGCCTGCTTAGCGTCCTGCCTCTTAGTAGGGGCTTGGCGAGGCGTTGAATGGAAAAGAGGTTCTACGAATGCTGGGAGAGACGCTTGGACAAGGAATGTTTAGGAAGGCGGCAGAGAGGCTTCACCATGGCTCGTCTTTGGAAGCTTCGATGAGAAGAGCGGACTCTTGTTCGAAAAGGAAGATCTGCTTCTTTACGAAGAGGTCCCAGAAGGGTTTAAGCTCGGCGCAGTTTTGGAGGTGACTCAGATCACCCAGGCCCCTTTCCGAGGTGGGATTCACGACCAGTGGGAACGATGATGAGGCATCCTGGTTCATTTGAAGTTCTAGAGCTTCGCCAACAATGTCGGTGTAAGCGCTGCGCAACATCCTCCGGATGCAGCTATCGTCAAAGTCAGCAACTCGCTTTATCGGATTGGCCACCACCGTCTGCGGCTGTGCTTCCTCTTCAACGCGTCTCATTGCCATTCAATCCCTCCCTCTCGGAGGATCGTAGAGCAGGTGCATGGCCAAATGAGAAGGCATTGATTCCACTACGTTTGTTTTCGTATTGCCGCGGCGTTATGCTGAAAACTGCCAAAATTCAGTAGAAATGTCTCCGAAGTTTCGAAGCGCTGTGAGTCGCTGCACCTCCGTAGAGGAAGTCGGGTCTCAGATGTCTTCTAGGGATTAGGGCGAGGCAGGAGGACTTGTCGATGCGAGTATCAGTCGACTTATGCGGTTCGGTGCTGAAAGATTTGCCGAAGCCCTTTTAGGAAACAGCGTTCGGTTTCTTCGGAGGTCAAGGTACGAACCGAGAATCCGTGAGTTTCAAGGGCAAAGGCCCAGGCAGTTTGGAGGTGCGGCAATCCGCTGAGCAGAACCTGCGGCCGGTTCGACTCGCCCGTCAACTTCTCAAGACAACGAAATTCCTGGGAAACTACGATACCCAGCAGGAACGAAGCAAGGTCTGCTTTCGGGTATCCCGAGTTGAGTTGCAGGACCCGAACTTCATAGAGTGCTCTGGTAAACCCTAAGGCCTGGCAGTGCTCCCAGCCTGCAGAGAAAAAGACCGGACTGAATGTCACGAACGGAACCTCGGGCAGAGAGCTGCGCAAGATCGTCTGCTCGAGAATCGACTGCGTCAGTTCTCCCGCCAACGTGCTCGCTCCGGATGAAATGCGCCGGAATACATCGAGCTGAATCAACTTTGTGTGCGACCCGAGGTGAACATAAAGAAGGGGACCATCCTGCAGCTGCGCGATCTCTTCCAGCGCACCCATGACTTCCGTTTCCTCGCCGCGAACAATATCGATCGAGCCGACATTGACTAGGTCGGCTGTGTCGGGTCCGGATCTCACACCAGGAATGAAGAAAAACGAAAGCCCTTCGAAGTCCGGGAAGCGTTTTCCCTGGATGTTCGAAGCCAGCTCGATCAGACCGGCAGGCGCTTGGACGTGCCTTACTTCATGCAGACCGAGGTTCGATGTGATCATACCCGCGGCGATCGCAATGTCCACGCGGTCTGTCACGTTGCTTTCGCGTTGCATCTCAAGCAAGGCTTGGCGAATGCCGGTAACCAGGGCCCGGTTATTTCCATCGATGGCTGTATTGCGCACGCCCACGGGTATCCGTTTTCGCGCGAGCACCTCCCGATCCCGCATGAGCCAGAGGCGGCTGTTTGTAGTACCCGAGTCGATCGCAAAGTAGAGCATAGGTTTTCTTTTCAGGCGCTGTCGCGCCTCCGAGGCAGCCTCTAGGCTGGCCCCGACAAGGCAGGGATAAATACTCTACCGACTGACAAAGTCAAGGGATTTTGGTAGCTTCTTCCCTCACAGCCTCACCCGGGTGGCTTGACAATCTATGCTTAACGTCGTGCAAGGAGCTCTCCCCTTGAACACTCCAGAAAACAAGACGGCCATTGTCCTAAATGAGGTACTCGATTCGGGAGATCCCGCAATCTTCGAACTCCGAACGAAGTCTCCGGGACCTCCGGGGAGGGTACCCATTACTGAAGAGATGCTGCGCAATTCCCCAAGTGGCCATCTGTTCGCCTATGCTCAAAACGCGGGAATGGGGTGGAGCCCGGATCAATTGCGAGGGAAGCAATTCCTCATTCTCAGTACTCAAGGTGGCATCCGAAACCCGGACGGTACGCCGGTCGCACTTGGCTATCACACGGGGCACTGGGAAGTGGGGCTTCTGATGCAAGCCGCCGCCCAAGAGCTGAGGTCTCGGCAGTGCTTGCCATTCGCTGCGTTCTGCACAGATCCTTGCGACGGGCGGACCCAGGGGACCACTGGCATGATGGATAGCCTACCCTACCGGAATGATGCGGCTCAGGTTCTACGCCGACAAATACGCTCTTTGCCAACCCGCCACGGCGTGATGGGAGTTGCCACCTGCGACAAAGGACTGCCCGCGATGATGATGGCGCTTGCAGGTACCCGCGATTTGCCGTGCATTTTGGTTCCTGGAGGCGTCACGTTGCCTCCTGAATCGGGAGAAGATGCCGGAGCGGTTCAGTCGCTGGGAGCGCGTTTTGCACACGGCGAAGTGACTCTCGACGAAGCGGCAGAGTGGCTCTGTACTGCCTGTGCCTCTCCCGGTGGGGGGTGCCAGTTTCTCGGGACCGCAGCGACCTCACAGGTCGTGGGTGAGGCGCTAGGGTTGTCACTCGTTCACACCGCGTTAGCACCTTCCGGCCAGGCGATCTGGCTCGACATGGCGAAGCGCTCAGCGCGCGCTTTGATCCGGCTGGAAGGACTCGGCCTCACGATGCGCCGGTTACTCACGGAGAAATCAATCCACAACGCAATGGTTGTGCATGCGGCATTTGGCGGATCGACTAACCTGCTGCTGCATCTGCCGGCCATTGCTCATGCTGCCGGTTTGAGACGGCCTGCGATTCGGGAATGGATCGATGTCAACCGCCAGGTTCCTCGCATTGTGGACGTTCTGCCAAACGGGCCGAAATACCACCCAACCGTTCGAGCTTTCCTCGCGGGTGGCGTGCCGGAAGTCATGCTGCATCTGCGCCGATTGGGCCTCTTGCACCTGGATGTCATGACTGCGTCGGGTCAGACCGTGGGGGAAGTGTTGGACTGGTGGGAGACGTCCGAGCGGCGAAGGCAGGTTCGTGCGAAACTCACCAAGGAGGATGGAATCGATCCCGATGACGTCATCATGAGTCCAGAGACGGCTCGCAAGCGGGGATTGACGAGCACCGTCACCTTCCCTTCCGGCAATTTGGCTCCCGAGGGTGCAGTGATCAAGAGCACCGCCATCGATCCATCCGTCGTCGATGCGGATGGCGTGTACCGCAAAGTTGGGCCGGCTCGCATTTTCACCATTGAGCGCGAAGCAATCGCCGCCATCAAGAGCCAGGGTCCTGAACGGGTCAAACCCGGAGAAATCCTCGTGCTCATTTGTCGTGGCCCGGCGGGTTCCGGCATGGAAGAGATCTACCAGATCACCTCGTCACTGAAGCATCTGTCGTTCGGGAAACATATCGCGGTCATCACCGACGCCCGTTTTTCAGGTGTCTCCACGGGAGCTTGCATCGGACACGTAGGTCCTGAGGCGCTTGCGGGAGGGCCAATCGGAAAACTAGTTAATGGCGATGTTGTCCAGATTGTCATCGACCGCAACAAACTGGAAGGGAGCATCGATCTCGTCGGGCACGCCGGGACCCTTTTTGGACCAGAGGAAGGGGCTCGCTTGCTGGCAGGGAGGCCTCCACGACCAGACTTGCTGCCCGATGCAGAAATCCCAGACGACACGCGTCTCTGGGCAGCCCTACAGAACGCAAGCGGCGGCACCTGGGGTGGCTGCGTTTTCGACGTTGATGCCATTATTGAGGCCTTAGAGGCTGGCAGGAAGGCCTTGGGCCGGTAGGCCCTGACAAGACGATGGTTTTGCCGGGCCTCGCTCAATGCCGGTCCGAAGGCGCCTACTGAGCACGAACATAGTCCTCGAATTGCCGCTGCAGATCTGCGTACTCGCTCCGCAGCGTGGCGCGCAGACCTGCCTCGAAGGCGCCCGTTTTCGCGTTGTTCTCCAGAAGTCTCTGGATATCTCCAAGTCCGTAGGCCTTCATGAGAAACTCGGTGGCCAGCAGCGATTGCTGGTAAGCCCAGGCAGCCTTGTGCGCGTCGAGATGAATGAAAGAGTCTTCCAGGCGGCTCAATGCAGGAAATTGCTTCTGGACAATGGCCCGTTTCGCTAATGGCAGAAAGGAACGAGCCGAATCGCCGCTCAAATATTGTGCTAGCCCTTCATTCAACCAAAGGGGGCAATTCCCGCCCGCCTTATGCCGGATGAAAGAGTGCGTCAATTCATGCTTTAGGATTGTCCGAACGCGATCATCGACGACTGTCAGGCCCTTGATGGGAAACCGGATCTTGCCATCGTTCAGGGCGCCCACCCAGCCGGGTACTTTCGTAACGTCCTGGAAAACCTCATCTGGATACAACACCACTGCGATCGTGTCACGGGGGGAATAGTTCAACTCGTTTGACAGTTCCAGAAAGGATCGCTCTAGTGCAGCCAGGATTCCTTGACCTAGCGCATGGCTCCGTTCCCTGCCTTCGTATCGAATGACGAAGTGCAGGCTGTTAGACTGCTTAAACTGATCCTCCGCCAAGTTCTCCTGCTGGATCTTCTTCAAGAGCGATTCGACCTCGGGCCGATATCGCCGCTCTAACGATTGCTGCAATTCCCGAACTGCCAGAGAGTTGCGATCCTGGTGATAGTAGACGGTACCCAGCAGATAGTGCAGTTCCGCCGACGGATCGTATTTCAGTTTGGCCTTCAGGAGGACGTTTTCGGCTTCCGCGAGATCACCCCGTTTGAGACGCAACCGAGCATGGGTTAGGTTTGCCTGCAAGCCGTCCGGATCGAGGCGTAGGTAGGCATCCATCGCCGAGGAAGCCGCGACCAAGTCGTTGCGCTGAATGTGCCACTGGATGGAGTGTGGATCTCATACTGGACATTAGCCTCACGACGCACGGACAGCCTTACGGAGCGGGCGAAGTGTCAACTCGATGGCGGGTCCCCAGCGGTCACTTAAGGCAAGGGCTCGCAGCTGCACAATGTGCTGTCCCGTTGCCTC
>VFZK01000066.1 GCA_016871215.1 Acidimicrobiia bacterium
CCCTGTTTTTGAATCCTTTGCTCTTTGAAGTGGACGCCGCCGCACGCACCGCCCTTTCAGTGGGACCGCGTAGAAGTGTGCGGACGCTCGCCCCGAATCTGTCTCTAAGTCTCCGAAAAGCTTCATCCAATGCCCGTTTTCACGACTCAGCGCCGACCAAAAGTATCTGCCCAGTCTTGGTGCATACAATTTTATGCACCAAGCACCAAACCAAAAGGCTGATTCGGTGCATAATTTGGGTCATACGCAACTCGCGTCGACACGGCTGGCGAATTCTCGTGGTTGGCTCGGAGCCGAATCCAGATGCTACATTACAGGACTTATCACCTCGGGCCTCAGCAGGAATGGGTGGTATTCGTGCACGGCGCGGGCGGCAGCTCTTCGATCTGGTTCAAACAGGCTCGAGAGTTTCGAAAACACTTCAACGTGCTGATGGTGGACTTGCGGGGCCATGGCAAGTCGGCCAGCCCGCCAGACAGTCGCGGCCGGTTGAGGTACACCTTTCATGACATCAGCCGCGAGATTCTGGAGGTGCTCGACCATCTGCGGATTCAGACGGCCCATTTCGTGGGGATTTCGCTGGGGACGATCATCATTCGCACCATCGGCGAAATCGCTCCGGCGCGCATGCGCTCCATGATTCTGGGGGGTGCCATCACCCGGCTGAATTTCCGGTCCAACTGCCTGGTCTTTCTGGGCAACTGCATGAAACGTTTCATTCCCTACCTGTGGCTTTATCGCTTGTTTGCCTGGATCATCATGCCCAAGAAGCGGCACGAGCAGTCGCGGCTGCTATTTATCAACGAAGCTCGGAAGCTTTGCCAGAAGGAGTTCATTCGTTGGTTCAAGCTGACCTACGAGCTGAACCCGCTGCTCGATTATTTCGAGGAAAAGGAAATTGCGGTGCCTACGCTCTACCTGATGGGTGAAGAGGACTACATGTTCTTGCCTCCTCTGAAACGCATTGTGGCCAAGCATAAGCACTGCATCCTGAAGATTCTCGAGAACTCTGGCCATGTCTGTAACGTTGACCGGCCTGACCTTTTTAATTTCCTCTCAATTTCCTTTATCAAAGGCCAGCTTCAGCTTCAATCGCTGGCAAGCTAGGCAGTAGCCACCGTTGCTGGCAAGGCTGGCCTGGGACGTTCGTTCGCGGACTGCCCGTACGCTGCATACAACTACCGTCCAAAACGAGAACATAGTCCTCGTAACGGCGCGCATAACGGACTGGACTAATGCCATACAGGCTACAGCGGGAGTCACGCACCAGCGCTGGGGCCTCTGGTGTTTGGTCCGCCAGCTACCGCACATTTGCCGCACCGCCGGTCTAATCCGTCGCGCTGCTCAGCGCTGGAACGCCGATCGCAAACAACAACGACAACGCCACGACGGCAATCAAGAGCCAATAGATCCCGCTCCAAGCCAGGCGGGTCGCTGCAGAGTCTGGGCCTCGGTGCTGCGCGGGTAGAAGGTACCCAAATACCAGCCCCGCGACAAACCCTCCGAAGTGTGCCGCGTTGTTGGCTCCAATCACCAACCCATAGCCAAATCCGTAGATTGCCCAGTGGATGAGCTGTTGACCGAGCAGGCTTCCCCCTCGCGACGACCGCTTTGAAAGTGCGATGCCGGCTCCAATCAAACCGAAGATGGCCCCCGAAGCGCCGGCGGTTGTAAGCCAAGGCCCATAGTACGCGTTGCTCAGCAGAAAGCCCGACACGCCGGTCAAGAGATAGACGAAGAGAAACCGTTCTTTGCCAAGCGACTCCTCCAACAAAGGTCCGATGAAGATCAACGCATAGGAGTTGAACGCGAGATGAACGATGCCAATGTGCAAGAAGATGGCAGACACCAGACGCCACCACTGTCCTGCCGAGACCAAGGCACCTACATCGGCGCCCCAGCGCGCCAGGCGGGGCGAAGTGACTCCCCAAACCAGCCGCCCGAGGTCCTGTGCCGAGAGATCGCGCTCCGCCGCAAAGACGAGCAGGAAAAGCGCGAAGTTGACGGTCAGCAGAACAAAGGAGACCGGCATGAAGTTGGGCACCACGTTCTGGAGCAGCTTTCCCAGTCCAGCGGCCCGATACCCCAGGGTGGCCTTACAGAGCGGACAGGTCTTGGCTCGTCGATCGATCAACGCCCGGCACTCGGGACACATTCGCGTTGCCGATTGCGACCCCCGCCAAAGATTGCGGATTGTGTCCCACTGTTCCTCGATCTGCCGCATCAGCCGGTTGAGTTTCCACAGAAACCGCTGCTTGTTCATCATTGAGTTTGCATTCGTTCCTTTGGTGCGCCGGAGTCCAGCGCATCTTAACACCACTCCAGCCGTTGGACTCTGCAGCCGACACCGGCCTTTGTGCCCACAGCCAACCAAACTCAGGATCCCGTCAAAGTCTTGTGAGTCCTTGAGTCGAGGTCAAGCCTTTGCTGACGCGCGGGCCACTGATTCGGCTCACGCGGCTGTTCAGTAGCCCGACCATGAGGGAGGGTTCACAACCTTGACGGGACCCTGCAACTCCGCTGATTTGGCTTGCCATCGCATGGAGAGTTAAGCAAGATGGTTCGAATGCTGTCGAGATGACCGCTGGGAGCCGCGCCGCGCAATCGATGATACCTGGAGTGAAACGAACCCTGGTTGGGATCGCCCTCATCGCGTCTCTGGTTGCACCCCAGAGCGCCCTCGCGATCAAAACGATCGACTACCAGCGGCGCTTGAGCCCCAGGTTTATCAAACGAGTTCGCCCGGAAACTCGTTTCATCATCGTTCACTCCACCGAGAGCCGGCTGCCCAGCGCGCTGCGCACGCTGTCACGCGGCAAGGTGCGACATGGGCGCTACGTGACGCGAGGGGGTCACGCGCACTACCTCATTGCCCGCAGCGGAGCGATCTACAAGATTCTAAATCCAAAATACTGGGCCAACCACGCGGGTGTCAGCATGTGGAATGGAACCGCCGGCCTGAGCGATTATTCTGTCGGCGTCGAGCTGGAGGGCTACCACAACGTCCCGTTCTCCGACGCGCAGTATTCCTCCCTCACGCGTCTGTTAGAGGAATTGCAGGAGAAGTACGGTATTGAGGATCGAGACGTTCTCGAACACTACCGTGTGGCCTACGCAGCGCCCAATCGCTTCCATCGTTCCAACCACCGCGGACGAAAACTGGACCCGGGTGTCGAGAATTTCGAGCGCGCCCGGGCAGGACTCGATGACGAATACCCGGTTGATCCAGACGTCATTGCTGGCCGCATCGACGGCAGCCCGGAGTTGATGCGGGCTGGCGGCCACCTGCAGGTATCGGTCGAAAGCGAGGAGGAAGACTCCGCGGAGCAGCTGGCCGTAGAGGAGTCCTTCCAGATTAGCCGCACGCGAACCGCTTGGAAGATCGCCGGCACTCGCTACAACGCGCCAACGACGATGTACCGCTTCCCCGACGGCCGGTTCTTGTCCGGCGAGCAGATCGCGGACTGGTCGGACATTCCGCCTGGCACGCGGGTTGAGCTGGGAAATCCACCCTCAGAAACGAAGGTTGTCAGCAGCGCGCGCCTCGAAGTGGTTGTGCCGCAGGTTACGGCCGAGGCTTCTCCTTGGAAGATCGCCAATGCTTTGTACAATTCTTCCCTGACGTTCTATCTCCTGCCCGATGGAACGGTGCAGCCTGGAAACACGCTCAAAAAGAAGGTGTCGCTTCCATTGGGAACGAAGGTGCTGGTCGCCTACCGCGAACTCCCAAGGCCCAAAGCGAGCGGCGCAGTCGGCGAAAATCTGGACGATGTGTATCTAGATGCCAGCACGCTGTACTTGTTTCCGGATGGGCTCCTTCGATCGGGAGATCAGATCGAGAATTTCCTCAACCTTCCACCCTCGGTTCGCGTTTTCGCGAAGGTCGACTGAGCCGGAAATCGGCTAGCCATTGGCCACGGGGCTGCCTTCCGGCGCCGTTGAAGTATGTTATAGTCTGGCACTTTCGAGCTTGGGGGCGGCGCAGGGAATGCCGTCGGGGACCGTCGAGCCCTCGATCCCTTCCTCACGATCGGATTCTAGGCGGGGCGCTGCCCGGCGGTCGCCAGCGGGCAGGCTCAACTTCGGCCCAAGGGCCGCATTGACTTCGACACGACTCCGGTACAGCCCTCACAACCGCCGCCGACGGCGACGGAGACCAGGAAAGCCACATGTTCAAGGAGCGGTTATTTACTCCCGGCCCGACGCAGCTGTTGCCGGGTGTCCAGACGGCGATGGCGCAGCCCATCGTGCATCACCGCACCGAGGAGTTTCGTAGCATCTTCAGAGAGGTCTTGGACGGCCTGCGATACATGTACAACACAGAGAACGATGTTCTCTGTTTCACGGCTTCAGGCAGCGGCGCCATGGAGGGGGCCGTCGTCAACCTGCTGAGCCCTGGAGACAAAGCGCTGGTGGTGAGCGCGGGGAAATTCGGGGAACGCTGGACAGGCCTTTGCAAGGCTTTCGGTGCAAATACGAACGTCCTGTCGATCCCTTACGGACAGGCGGCCAACCCGCGGGACGTCGCCGCAGAGCTAGACAAACATCCAGACACGCGAGCCGTCTTCGTGCAGTATTCCGAAAGCTCCACTGGCGCCAGGCACGATGTGAAGGCTCTGGGTGAAATCGTTCATCGGCGCCCGAAGACGGCGCTGGTGGTCGATGCCATTACTGGGCTGGGCGTCATGGAAATGCCCGTGGACGAGTGGCACCTTGACGTTGTCGTCGCGGGATCGCAAAAAGCGCTGATGCTGCCGCCTGGCCTGGCGTTCGCCAGTGTGAGCCAGAAAGCCTGGGAACTGATCGAGACCACCCGGTCGAGCAAGTTCTACTTCGACTATCGAAAGGAACGCAAGAGCAACGCCAAAGGGGAATCGTCTTATACACCGGCCATTACGTTGATCGTCGCCGCCCGTGAGGCCATCCGCCACATTCGCTCGCTCGGCCGGGATCAGCTGATCGCCAACGCCGGGCTGCTGGCCGAAGCGACCCGCGGCGCGGCGAAAGCGCTCGGGCTGAGACTCTTTGCGGAATCTTCCCCCAGCGACGCCTTAACAGCGATTTGTGCGCCCAGCGGGGTCGATTCCGGAACGATCGTCAAGGCGTTCAAGAAGGAGTTCGGCGCCACGGTAGCGAATGGGCAGGGCGAAATGAAGGGGCAGCTGTTTCGCATTGCGCACCTGGGTTATTACGATTTCACCGATACGGTCGCTCTGATTGCGCTGCTCGAAATCATTCTCAAGAGGCTGAACATCCCCGTTGAGCTGGGAGCTGGAGTCACCGCTGCCCAGAAGGTTTATTTGGCGAGAAGCTCCTGATGAAAGCCCTGAGGAAGCCCTTCGAATCCGATGTCATCGGGCAAAAGGCCCTTGAGATCCTGATTCGGTTGGCCCAGCCCAAGCGGCTCTGGCTCTTCGGTTCGCGCGCACGTCAGGATCATAAGGCGGGTTCAGACTACGATTTCGCTCTTGAGGGTCCCGTCTTGAATTCAGGGGAGCGTTGGAAGGTAACCGAAGCGTTGGAGATGCTACCCACCTTGAGGCAATTCGATGTCGTCTGGCTAGACACGGCGTCTGAGTTCGTTAGGGAACAGGTCTCAAAGGAAGGGATCTGCCTGTATGAACGATAAGCGGCAAGCGTTCCTCGGGAGCTGGGAGCAGGCGTTGCGACGGTTGTCAGAAGCGCTGCTCCTTGACAGCAGCGACCGGATCGTCATCGACGCTGCCATTCAGCGATTTGAGTTCTGCTTTGAGCTTGGATGGAAGACCTTGAAGGCGTTTCTGGAGTTCGAAGGTTATGCCCCTCCCACACCACGGCAGACCTTGAAGGATGCCCTGCGAATACAGTGGCTCAACGACGAAGAGGCTTGGCTGCAGATGCTCCAGGATCGCAACCTGACTTCTCACACCTACCACGAGGCGCTTGCTGACGAGATCTATTCTCGCCTGGCAAACCACCATGCTCGAATGTCAGAGCTGTTCGGTTTCTTGAATCGACACTTGTGAGTCTCAAGGAGCTTCCGTCTCATCGAGGATCGAACTCAAAAGGCGGCATGAAAATTCTTGTCTGCGACAAACTCTCCGCGCAAGGAATCGAACGGTTGCGGCAGGAAGCAGCCTGGCAGGTGGATGTCAAGACCGGTTTGACTCCTGCTGAGTTGCTGGAAATCGTTGGGGATTACGACGCGCTGCTGGTTCGCAGCACCACGAAGGTCACGGCAGCCGTGATCCAGGCAGCCAGGAATCTGCGGGTGATTGGCCGTGCGGGCACTGGTGTCGACAACATCAACCTGGAAGCTGCTACCAACAAGGGCGTCGTCGTCATGAATACGCCTGGTGGCAACAGCGTTAGCGTGGCCGAGCTGTCGATGGGGTTGATGCTGGCCATGGCGCGCTCGGTACCTCAGGCCAGCGGGTCGACCAAAGAAGGCCAGTGGGACAAAAAGGGCTTTACTGGAGTGGAGCTCAAAGACAAGACGCTCGGAGTGGTCGGGTTCGGGAAGATCGGCATGGAGGTTGCCAAGCGGGCCCGGGCCTTCCAGATGAATGTAGTCGTGTTTGACCCGTACGTCTCCGAGCGCCTGGCGCAGGACTTGAGCGTCAAGCTGGTTTCACTCGACACACTCTTTGCCCAATCCGACGTCATCACCTTGCACGTTCCCCTGCTCGAGTCGACGCGCCACCTCGTGAACGCGGCTTCGATCGCCAAAATGAAGGACGGCGTTCGGATCGTCAACACCGCCCGAGGCGAACTCATTCACGAAGCGGACCTCGTGGCAGGCCTCGACAGTGGCAAGGTTGCGGGCGCAGCGCTGGATGTGCTGAGCATGGAACCGCCGGCGAAAGACACTCCGCTCCTCAAGCACCCGAGGACAATCGTCACCCCGCATATTGCTGCGTCAACGGCAGAAGCACAGGAGACTGTAGGTGTGGAGATCGCAGAGCAGGTTCGCGGCTTCCTCAAAGACGGCATCATTCGAAACGCTGTTAACTTCCCCTCTGTGTCGTTCGAGGAATACAAGAAAATCGGACCTTTTCTGCAACTCGGCGAAAGCCTGGGGGGATTTGGCTCGCAGATTTGCCAAGGGCGGTTGAGCGAAGTCGGGATTCGCTACTACGGCGAAACGGTCGACATCAACACACACCTGATCGCCAGCTCGATTCTGGTCGGAATCCTGAAGCCGATCCTTGGCGACGCTATCAATCTGATCAACGCGCGCAAGCATTTGGATGAGCGCGGCATCTTGCTGATCGAGTCCCAAAGCAGCCGTGTGCGCAGCTTTTCGAACCTCATCTCGGTCCGGCTCAAGACTGACGCGCGCGAGGAATGGGTCGAAGGAACCATTCTCTCCCAAGGCAGGAGCCGCCTCGTGTCGGTCGACGGCATTGACATCGAGGCGCCGCTGCACGGAGCTATTCTTTTTATCCGCAACAACGACACGCCGGGCGTTATCGGGCAAATCGGGACCTTGCTCGGCAACAACCAGGTCAACATCGCCAACTTTGCGCTGGGCCGGGGCGAGAGCGGACAGGCGGTGGGCGTTGTCAACGTCGACAGCGAGGTTCCAGAACGTTTGCTGCAGGAGATCCGCTCCTGTCCCAGCATCCGATTCGCACGCGTGGTGCAGCTGTAGATCTTGCCTCTTGCCTTCTTTGGGCGAAGAAGTCCTAATCCCGCTTATGAAACTCCAATCTCAGGTTCAGCGGCTTCTGAGCAAGGTGGTTTGGTGGTCGCCTTCTCGTTGGCGAGAGGTGAGCCCTCACGCGAGCAAGGACTCGGACTACGAAGCGATGCTGGCCCGCGAGGTCAGCAACTATCGGACTGTCGAAAACGTTCACGACCTGCCCGATATTTTCCACTATTGGTCCAACAAATACCTGGTACCCAAATACCGGGAGTTTGGGTTTTCGAGCCCCAACAGCTTCTACCTGCAGTACATGACACGGGTCTGCAGGCAAATGGCAGGGCCGGCTCGATTCGTCAGTTGCGGGGCAGGGAACTGCGACACGGAAGTCGGCCTGGTCGAAGCGCTGGCCCAAAGCGGCATCTCCAACTTCGTTCTGGAGTGCCTGGATGTCAATCCCCATATGCTGGACCGGGGCCGACGGCTGGCTCAGGAGAAACAGGTGCTCGACCGCCTGCGCTTTACTCAAGCGGACATCAATGCCTGGCAACCGCGAGAACGCTACCACGTGGTGATGGCCAACCAAGCGCTACACCACTTCGTCGAGCTGGAGATGCTGTTCGACAAAGTGCATCGCGCGCTCACGGATGACGGATTCTTCCTGACCGATGACATGATTGGAAGGAACGGACACATGCGCTGGGCAGAGGCGCTGGAGGTTCTTAACACCCTTTGGAGAGAGTTGCCGGAGCGATACAAATACAATCGCCTGCTAAAACGCACGGAGATTGAATTCGAGAACTGGGATTGCTCGAAAGAGGGATTCGAGGGCGTTCGCTCGCAGGATATCTTGCCCTTGCTGATCGGCAAGTTTCACTTCGAGCTGTTCGTTGGGTTCGCCAACATCATCGACATCTTCATCGATCGCTGTTTTGGCCACAACTTCGACCCTTCTAATCCTTGGGATCTAGGCTTTATCGACAAGGTCCACGCCGTCGACGAAGAGCAGCTGAAGCGTGGCAGCGTCAAACCCACACACATGACAGCAGCACTGACACGGGCTCCGCAAGGGAAGACGAAAACCCACCTTCACCTGACCCCAGAGTTCTGCGTCCGTTGGCCAAATTGATTCACTCGACCGTTATTCGTGTCGCATCGTCAGCGTTTCACGGCGCGATCGTGCCCTGAGCTGCAAGCCGCAGCCGACCGCCACGGCAGCTGCGGCCAGGGCCGCCGCGAGCGTGCAGAAGAACCCTGTCGGACGGTAGCTGAATTCGACTTGCGAAGCACCCGCACCAACCGGAACTCCCATGAGCATGCCGTTCACCCGTTCCACGGGTTGAGGTTGTCCGTTGACGCGTGCCTTCCAACCGGGATACCAGTTCTGGCTGACGATCAGGAGTCTTGGCGCTGGGGACTGGGTCTCTACGCGAAACCGATTGGGACTCATACGGCCAAATACAACCGTGTCCCGGTCTGCCGTATTCGTGGCAGTCGACGGGCCACTTCCCGGCGCTGACATCAAGGCCGTTAGATTGCCGACCGGCTGGTCGACGTAGGCGACCCCATAAGGATCGAAAGCCGGGAGTCGGAGCAGCGGCAGGATCTGGCCGGCTGCGTTCTTCACTTCGACCCGCGCGGCTAACCAAGCTCGCGGGAGAAATCCAGGATTCTCGTACACTGCCGCCCGCTCACCTTGAAAGACTCTCGGCAGGTCGAGCCCCTTCTGCGACACAACGTAACGAACATTCATGAGGTCCGCAATCACGTCTCCGGGCGATTGGGCTGCAGCCCGGAAATCAGAGAACTGTTTCAGCGAGGTTGCGCCGTAGCCGTCGATCGTTTCAAATTTGAAGACTTGACCTGAATTCTGGGGATACGAGTCATCGCGGATGGCGACTCGAAACGGGCCGCTGTTCGACTGCAGGAATTGGATGACCTCGTCGTGCTTGTAATACTGCCTGGGTTCGAAGTTCTCTTTTCTGTCGAACCCGCTTTTCAGGCGAATGTGTGGAGCCAGCAGAAAATGAAAATCGAACAGGAGAATTAACCCTATGGCGACCTGCAGCGCCTTCACTCTGGCAAAACCGAACGCCCGAGCGAGACCGACCGCTGAGACAGCTGCCAGAAGAAGGCAAGCGAAGCCCGGTGTGACATAGTTCGGCTCTTGAGAGAGCGTTTGGGCCTGGTAAAAATAGGCTGCGAAGACCACCAGGCAAACAATCGACGAAAGCGCTGTGAACGCCAGGATGGCCTGGGTCCTGGCTTTTCGGCCATGCTTGGGCGAAGCGGCAAGAAATCCCCGGCAACCGAAACCTACCAGAATGCTCAACCCGAGGTGCGCTATCAGGAGAATCCTGGACGCTTCTCGCCCTTTGTCGAACCCGGGAATGACGGCATAGGCAAGACCGTGCAGCGGAGAGTAACCGCCAAGCGCGAGCAACGTTGCAAGCAGAGCAAGGCCGAACGCCAGGCGAACCATGTAATGCCGCTTGAACGACAGCAAGGAACACAACACAAACAGCAGCGGTAGGATTCCGAAGTAGGGGCTGTTCTCCACTCCGGTCAAGTAGGGAAACAGCAGCAGGACCAATCCATGGGGAGGCAACGCGTTGTCGCTTCCGGCGATGGAATAGGGCACACGCTGGCTGATCAGGGTGGGATTGACGCTATCCACCCAGCGATAGCCAAGCCCTGAGTACTCGAGCGATGGCAGCAGCTGCAACGACGCGTAGGCGATGGCGAAGACGAAAAGGAGCAGCGTCTGGCGAAAAATCACCAACGGTGTGCAGAGGCTTTCATTGCCTTGCTTCCGGCTTCTCAGCCACAGCGCGATCGAGACCCCCGCAATGGCAAGACTGCAATAGATGAAGGGTTGATGATGCCCTGCGAGCAAGGTGAGTGCGAGGGCTAGCCCGGCCAGGTTTGCGAAAAGGATCTGGCGGACGGGTTCGCGCTGCCGCAGTGATCTGGCGTGAAGCCAAAACACCGCCGGAACCCAGACGGAGGCGTAAAAAAGATTCACCTGCGCAAACGCCCGCAAACCAACGGAGCCGCAAGAAGCAAATGTGATGCCCGCTACGAAAGCGCTGAACCGACTCAGCCCTAAATGCCTCGCCAAGCCATACATGAACAGCGCAGCAAGGAAGGCATGGAGAATCACGAACCCTTCAATCAGCGAAACCGGCACCAGCCCTCTGGCGTTGCGAGGGAGCAGCCCCATGAGCAGATTGGGCGGATAGAAAGCACCGGTCTGCATTTCGCCGATAAAGGACCGTCCCGCGTCTGTGTACATATCCCAAAACGGAAAGCTCGACCGGTGGAGCGCCTCAGAGAGATACTGCGCCCAGGGATAGGTTTGAAATGACGAATCCGGATAGACCAGCAGGGTGTATTCTTTGCTGAAGATTAGCTTCCAGAACACCGCGATGGTGAACAGAAACAGCAGTGCGGGATACCGGTAGCGCACGAACAAGCTTGCCAGCGGATGGGAGGCCCGTTGCTCGGGGAGCGGAGCTAAGCGGTGAGCTGGTTTCTGCATGATCGCATTCGAAACGGGCAGCTAGGGAGGACGCCGAGAAAGGTTGTGAGTATAGCACGGCTGGTGCTCGAAACTGGCTGGTCGCCGTTGGTGCGAAATAGAGAGCCGGCTTCCCGTCTTGTCGTGCATGGCTCCCTGGATTGCCAGGGCGTTGAGCCTTCGCTGGAGGATTTCCTTGGATTTCACGCCTTCTGCCACAGACGCTGCGCTGCTGTTTCTGTTCATGTTCCTGTTTGTTAGTTTCGGGTGGCTCAGCGCCAACTTGATTGTCGGATTGACGGCACGCTCAGAGGCAACGCCTGCCGGTTCGGCGGTTTCTTGCCTCGAGTGGCTTGTGTGTGGCCTGCTTGGCGCCTTCGCGGCGACCTCCATCGTCCTCTTATCCAGCGCGCAGCTGGGTGTCTTTCGCATCCGCTATTGGCTTGTGCTGCTGGCGGTTTTTGACGTCGCTGCGTTGTTCGTTGGCTTTTCTCTTGGACGAAGACGCGTCTTACCGCAGCGACCTCTTTGCCGCTTCGAACGAAGGGACCTCTGGTTGCTGCCTTTGCTGGCCTTCGCCTTCTGGATGATGAATCGTCCCGCTGAGTTCGTGGCAACCTATCGCGACCCTGGCGAATACGTAAACATTGCGGTCAAACTCGCGGATTCGCCATCTCTGCGCATTCAGGATCCCCAATTCCAGGACTTCGCGGCTCCCGAAAAGCAGTCGCTCTTCTTGCGGGAACCACTCGATCGGGCACCTTTCCCGGAAGTGCTCCCTGGCTTCTACCTCGCGGACGGCCAACAAGGCGAACTGTTACCCCAGTTTTTCCACCTTTATCCGCTCTGGCTGGCCCTCTGTTTCAAGTTATGGCGCTTTGAAGGGATCTTTCTTTTCAACGTCGCGCTGGGCACGCTGGGCGTGTTCTGCGCGGCGGCTCTGACCGAACAGCTGCTGGGCTCGCGAGTTGTGGCGTGGGCTGCCGGTTTGCTGCTGGCAAACAACGTCGGACAGATATGGATGAGCCGAAGCCCGTTCAGCGAAATGCTGGCGCAGTTCTTTCTACTCGGTGCCCTGACGCTGCTGGCGATCGGCATGCGGAGGCAGAACAAGGGTGCCATCGCACTCGCTGGGATTGCGTTTGGACTTTGCCTGTTCGTGCGAATCGATTCGGTTGTGATCCTGCTGGCGCTGTCGGTCGCTCTGGTGTTTCTTCCCTACCGGCGCTGGCTGGCCTGGCCATTGGTTGGTGCAACCCTCTGGGGCTTGGTGCACGTTTGGTTTTTCTCGTTCCCCTATTTTGTCAACGTGTACAGATCCCTCGAAGCCGGCACACCCCTATGGACCTATGCAGGGCTTGGCCAACTTCTGAGCGTGGCACTGGCAGTTTGGTTTGTTTGGGTGCTTTTTCGAAAAGTGAAGGCGAAGCTATTTCTGCCCAGGCTGCTGATGCTCCTGCTCGGCGTGACATTTCTCTATGGTGTATTCGTCCGGCCCCGGCTGCAATCGTCTCGCGAAACAGCCCATTTGCCACCGCCTCATTCAGGCACGATCTCTCTGCGAAACGAGATCAATTGGGTGCGGCTGGGGTGGTATCTCACCCCCACAGGCTTGGGGATTTCGCTTGTTGGAATGCTGCTCGCGATCCGACGATTGTTCGATCCTGACGAGAGGAAATTCTTACTGCCGTTTACGGCAATTCTAGTGGCTCTGGGGGGGGTCTACCTGTACAAATCGCGCGCTTTCCCAGACAACTATTGGGTGATCCGCCGGTATGTGGAGATCGTCATTCCTGGAGCGCTGCTGCTGGCCTGCCTCGCATTGCAAAGAATCAGCCAGCTCCGCCTGAGATTCCTGCCAGAGAAGACCGGAGCCGTGATCGCGGCTGCAGTCTATTGGGTGATCTTGGCTGGGGAGGCTCGAGCCGCCTGGAGTTTCTGGGGTCAGCGTGAGCTGGTGGGTACTATGAAGCAGATGGAAGAGCTGGCCGGAAGAAACAAGGATGCCGACGTGCTCCTACTGGAACAAGGGACGTTTCAGGAGTTTTTCTCGGGACCGCTGAAGTTTGTTTTCAGGAAGGCGGTCTATCCGCTGGCAACCGATTCCCTGCTCGCGCCTGACTTCGAGGCCGTGGTCGAAGGATGGCAGCGAGAGGGCAAGCGCATCCATTTACTGGCATCACACGAGGAGACCGTCGTCGAAAGCCGCCGCCTCCGTTTCATTCCTAAAGGCCTCTTTGTGCTCAAGACCCGAGTGGTTGAGCCGCCTTATGATCGATTGCCCCAATCGATGACCGATCTTCAATTCCACCTCCAGATCTACGAAGTTCAGCGGAGAGAAGTGCTGCCTGCAGCCAGAGAGGTCACATTGAATATGGACTTCAGTTTTGGTCACGCAACGCGGGGTTTTCACTCGGTTGAAACCACGGCTGACTTGGAAGCCTTTCGTTGGACTTCGGGACAGGCTTCCGTGAACCTGCCTGCACTGAGAGTGGACGACGACGCTCGGCTGACGCTGCGCCTCGCTCAGAAGGTGCCCGCAGGCACGGCTTGTTTGCCAGTCAGAGTCCTGTTTAACCGGCAGCCGGTCATCGAACAGACTCTGTCAGAGAAGTTTGAGGTGATCCACTGCCGGATTCCGAAGGGCAACCTGAACAGGTCGCACACCGGCGAGAACGGAATCACGCTGGAGTCGGCCTCGTACATTCCGGCCAATGCGGCCCCAAACGACGACCAACGACAACTGGGAATCATGGTTGAAGGCATCCGCTTGGAGTCGCTGTCGCCTATCTCCAAAGCAGGTCCTTTCATGCTCGACGTGGGAGATGAAGCGGACTTGCTGCAGGCTGGTCTCTCCGGCTTCTACGAACGGGACCGAGATTCTTACCGATGGAGCGGACCGGTAGCTGAGGTGCGCCTGCCCGCACGGCTGGATCTGGCTGGGGGGCTCCGCTTGTCGCTACGGGCCTTGAAGTCCTGTCAGGACCCAGCTTTTCGGCAGTGGCTCACCGCTGAACTCGACGGGCAGGTTCTCGGCAAGACAGAGTTGGTCGGCACCGGTACCGACTTCAAGGTCTACGAGTTTCCACTACCATCGAAACTTGCATCCACGAGCCAACCGATCGTTCGACTTTCGGTCGTGCCAGCCTGGAACCCAAACCAGCGTGGGGTCTCGATCGATACACGAACGCTCGGTTGCGCTGTGGACTGGGTCCGAATCGAGTGAAAGGACCATTGGTCATTTCTCATCGGTCATTTTTCAGTTGGGAAGCTTGTTAAGAGGGGAAACCCAATGAAAATTGACCAACTCACCAATGACCAATCTGGCTGACGTGGATTGGAGTGAGAGACCGATTCCGAATGAGTTCAGTGGTCAATGGTTAGTGGTCATTTCTCATTGGTCATTTTCCTCAGGAGAGGAATACCAGAACGTCTTTGTCGGTGCCAAGGTCTCGCGCGGCTGGTGTGACGATGGACTTCGGGTTGACATAGATCTTTTCGCCCTTGCGCAGAGCGAGGCGGACGTCGTCCTCGCACACGAAGGACACCGGAGCTGGTGGATTAGGGGGGGTCGACGGAGGAGGAGGAGACGGCGGTTGTGGTGGAGGCGAAGCCGCTCGCGGTGCCGCCGAGTAGCCCAGCTGGCTCAGCAGCTGGTCGACGACAGATGAGACCTCATCCCGCGTCACCGGGATTGGTGCCGCACTGGCGGGTGTACCTCTAGGCGCGTGGCTTCCTGGACGCCAACCATCCTTGCCGTAGGCGAGACGCTTGATGTTGATCAGGTGCAGGGGCGAGATGTTATCCGAGGTAATGTTGCCGCCGATCGAGCCACATCCCAACGTCATGGAAGGAAACAGTTCGGTGGTGTATCCCACGGCCCCGAGAGCTGATTGGGAATTGACGACAATACGGAATACCGGTTTCTGCAACCCGAACTCTCGGATGATCTCGTCGTTTCTCGAATGGATGGCCATCGTGTGGCCCAGCCCGCCATAATTGAGGAGTTCTATGCAGCGGTCGCAGGCCGAACGCCAGTCCTTCTCCACGTAGAAGGCGAGTATCGGAGAGAGTTTCTCGATCGACAGCGGGAAATCTCGTCCAACGCCCTGCAGGCGGGCCACCAGCACTCGCGTCCCTTCTGGAACTCGCAAGCCTGCCATGCTGGCGATGACTGTTGCGGCCTGACCTACGATCTTCGGATTAATGGCGCGGCTGGGGGTCACCACGATCTTACCGAGAGCCTCGGCGTCGCTGTCGTTGAGAAAGTGGCCGCCGTTTCGCTTCACTTCCTCGATCACCTTGTCCTCGATCGACTCGTCTGTGACGATCGCTTGCTCTGAAGAGCAAAGAGTACCGTTGTCGAAACACTTGCCCGCGAAAATGTCGCGCACCGCTTTGGGAATATCAGCCGACGATTCGATGTAGGCAGGTACGTTGCCGGGTCCCACCCCGTAAGCCGGCTTGCCCGCGCTGTAGGCTGCGCGCACCAATCCGTGCCCTCCAGTCGCGAGAATCAAAGCCGTTTTGCGATGCTTCATCAGCTCCTGGGTGCCCTCGAGCGTGGGCATCGTCATGCATTGAATGATGCCTTCAGGCGCGCCTGCTCCCAGAGTCGCTTCGGAGAGAAGTTTCGATGTTTCGAGAATACACTTGGCCGCCGCAGGATGCGGGCTTAGCACGATGCCGTTTCGGCCCTTGAGGGAAATGAGGACCTTGTTGATGGTTGTCGAAGTGGGATTCGTCGATGGGACGATGGCGGCGATCACGCCAACGGGCGCCGCGATTTCGACGATCCCCTTCTCTGGGTCTTCACGGAGAATACCGACGGTCTTGAGATCTTTGATTGCATTGTAGACGAACTGGGAGCCGAACTTGTTCTTGAGGATCTTATCTTCGTATTTGCCGAAGCCGGTTTCCTCGACGGCCATTCGAGCGAGGGGTTCTGCCGCACGCAGACCGGCCTCGGCTGCCGCCGCAACGATAGCATCGACCCGCTCCTGCGTGTAGGTGGCAAGCTGCTTCTGGGCCGTGTGTGCGGCTTCAATGCACTCTCGGGCCTGCTGAATAGAATGAAGATCTCGGTCCATAAAGCCGTGCCCAGAACTCCGCCCTCAGAATCGACCAGCTTGGCCAGACACAGCCGTGCTCAACGCTTACTTGGCTTTTCGGTTCGAGCCGGGCACAACCTTCTCGGCTTCGCTGTGAGGGCTGGGGATGACGTGGACGCTCACGAGTTCGCCGACACGCCGCGCTGCTGCAGCCCCGGCATCGGTAGCAGCCTTGACGGCGCCCACGTCACCGCGCACACAGACGGTCACGAGTCCCGCGCCAACGTACTCTTTGCCGACAAGCGTCACGTTGGCAGCTTTGACCATCGCGTCGGATGCCTCGACGGCGCCGATGAACCCCTTGGTCTCGATCATCCCCAAAGCCTCGTTTGACATAGCCTAGCCTCAATCCCTTTAGCGAAGGGAGGACGGGAAGCTATCACTTCGGGAAAGCACCGTCAAGGCAAGGTCCAGGGCCCACCAGGGTCCCGTCAAAGTCGTGAGCCCTCCCTTACGGTCGGGCTACTGAATAGCCGCGTGGACCAAATCAGTAGCTCGCGTGTTGGCAAGGGCTCGAGCTCGACTCAAGGACTTACGAGACTTTGACGGGGCGGCCCTGCAGGGCTCCGTAAAATTCCACAGGCTCGTCGTGCGCGACACCGGCGGTGGCGCTTCGCTTTGAAACACAACCCGCGAGGGTTCGAATGGGATTCCTGAAGCCGTCAGCAGAGTTCCCTGGAAGTATTGGCGTGCTTCACACTAACTAAACGTGATGCGTGTTCCTGACAAGGTCCAGGCGACTGGAAGTCCTTTATTACACTAGATGAATATCACGCTTGCTCCGGCGCTACAGTCAGGTGCTTGTAAGTGATCGTGGTGGTGTTGAGACAGGCCTTGGTGAGTCGCTCAAACAAGTTGGTTTCCATCGTTCGGCGGTTCAGCCGATAGG
>VFZK01000067.1 GCA_016871215.1 Acidimicrobiia bacterium
GGCAGGTGCGCGAGGTTCCAGATCAACTGTTTGATCACTATGCGGCCGAATACACCTTCGCCGATGGCACGCGGATGCTGGTGCAGGGCAGGCATCAGAACAACTGCCATAATTTCTTCGGTGACGTTATTCACGGCACGAAGGGGTCCGCCATCCTGGGCGAAGGCCAGTCACGACCGCGCCTGTTCAAGGGTCATCGGCAGAATTCAGAAGATGTCCTGTGGACTTATGAAGGTCCTCCGTGCGATCCGTATCAGCGGGAACACAACCTGTTCTTCGCAGCCATCCGCAACGATCAGCCGTGGAACGAGACTGAACGCTCCGCCAAGTCGTGTCTCACGGCGATCATGGGGCGCATGGCGTGCGAGTCCGGACGGCTGATCACGTGGGACGAAGCCCTGCAATCGTCCTTCGAGCTGGCCCCAGGATTAGATCGGATCACCTCGCTCGATTCACCAGCCCCGGTCATGGCGGACCACCACGGGCACTATCCGGTAGCGATGCCTGGATTCACTCAGGTGCTTTGATCCTCAGACTGTCTTGCTTGTCATCATTCCAGCACAACCGGTCCGTGTGCGTGAGGACCTCAATTGGAATGCCACAATTGACGAGTGGAAACTCTATGAGCAGAACACCGGATGAGCTTGTGCCCAGTTCGTGTCGCACTGGGACCGAACAGACAAAGGTCCGGACGGAACCGAACCGTACTTCGGACTCGAGGTCATGTTCAACACGTATGAATCGGCGCACCTTTCTGCACACGGCTGTCGCTGGGGCGACAGCATTCGCCTGGCGGCGCTCGGTGCGGACGGATTCTCGCGCCCTCGAGACCCATGCGGCCAAAGCCATTAATCTGGAGGAGGCCTTTCAGAACCCTCCGGACTCGGCCCGGCCGGGAGTCTACTGGTACTTCATGGACGGGAACCTGGATCGTGAAGCGATGGTGGTTGACTTGGAGTCGATGAAGGAGGCCGGCCTTGGGAACCTGGTCTTCCTTGAAGTGGATGTGGGTGTGCCGCGTGGGCCGGTGAAATTCATGAGCGAGGAATGGCAGGACCTATTTGTCAACGCAGTTCGTCATTCAGAGCGCTTGGGAATTGACATCACCCTGGGTGCTGGACCGGGCTGGACTGGGAGTGGAGGGCCTTGGGTCAAGGCCGAGCAGTCGATGCAGCATCTGGTGTTTAGCGAGGTCAGCCTGAAGGGCCCCGCCACCTTCGAAGGCGCACTCCCCGTCCCTGAACAGAGAAGTACCCCATGGCACAAGATGCACAGTCCTTTCTACGAGGATGTCGCCGTCTACGCCTTTCCAAGCTGCAAGCCGGTCATCAGCGATATCGACGAGAAGGCTCTATACAAGCGCGACCCCTACACATCAGCGCCTGGAATCAAGCCTTACCTGCCGACCCTTGCAAGGTACTCGGAACCCGACAAATCGAAACTGATCGATCGGAAACAGATCATCGATCTGACCGACCGCTTACAGCCGGACGGTAGACTGAAGTGGGACGTCCCGCCCGGTGACTGGACGGTCATGCGCATGGGGCGGCGTTCTACCGGCGCAAGCTCTCGGCCGGCTCCTGCGCCCGGCGTGGGCTTTGATCATGACAAATTCGACGCCGCCGCACTGGATCATCATTTCAGGAACTACTACGGAAAACTGCTGGGCAAAGTGGGACCACGTGCCGGCAAACATGGATGGACCGCCGTTCATCTCGACAGTTGGGAAATGGGTGCGCAGAACTGGACGCCGAAGTTTCGAGAAAAATTCAAGAAACGCCGTAGCTACGATCCGCACCCTTACTTAGTCACTTTCAGTGGACGCGCGGTAGAAAGTGTCGAGGTCTCGGAACGCTTCCTCTGGGATGTACGCCTTACCGCACAAGAACTTGTCCTGGAGAATTACGCAGGGCACCTGAAACTGCTGGGGAAAAAGCACGGCTTTGAGTTGTCCATTGAACCCTACGACATGAACCCTGCCGCCGACTTGGATCTGGGGGCCGTGGCGGATGTCCCAATGTGTGAATTCTGGAGTGCCGGAATGGGGTTCGACTCGTCTTTCAGTTGCATTGAGGCCTCCTCCATTGCCCACACGATGGGCCGCCCGATCGTTTCGGCTGAAGCGTTTACCGCGGAAAATAGCGAGAAATGGCAACAGTATCCCTGGTCAATGAAGAACCAGGGCGACTGGGCTTTCTGTCTGGGCGTCAATCGTTTTGTCTACCATACCTTTGCCCACCAGCCGCTTGGAGATGAATATCGCCCGGGTATGACCATGGGACCGTACGGCGTACATTGGGACCGGGGCCAAACGTGGTGGCCCCTGGTGAAAGAGTACCACCGCTATATCACCCGGTGTTCCCATCTGCTGCGCCAGGGTGTAATGGTCTCTGACATCCTGTATCTGACCCCCGAAGGTGCCCCTCACGTTTTTCGTGCTCCAGCCAGCGCACTGGAGGGCCATGGACCGCTCGCGGACAAGAAGGGTTACGGGTTTGACGGATGCTCACCGAATATTTTGATCGCGAGGGCCAGCGTGAAAGACGGTCAGGTAGTTTTTGCAGGCGGAACCTCGTACCGTTTGCTGGTTCTGCCCCGCCTGAAGACGATGACGCCGCAACTCGTGGAAACGATTCGCGCCTTGGTCGAAGACGGAGCAACCGTTGTCGGATCTCCACCGGTAAAGTCGCCCAGTTTGTCGGGCTATCCCGCCTGCGATGCCGAGGTTCAGCGGTTGGCGCTAGAACTCTGGGGCAGCCGGGAAGCGCCTGCGGTGGTAACAGCACGCAAGTATGGAAAGGGAGTGATTCTCTGGGGTGGCGAGCTATGGCCAGACAGCGCCGGTGCGGACCCATTGCCTTCCCTGTATCCGTCTTATGATCAGACGGCGGCGGTGCTGAGAGCGTTGGAGGTGCCGGAAGATTTCAGTTCGACGGGTCCGGTGCGTTACGGGCATCGGACCACGGAGGCGCAGGAAATCTATTTTGTGGCCAATTCCAGCGATGCTCCGGTTCAACCGGATTGCCGCTTCCGCGCAGGCCAGGGCCAACCGGAGTTGTGGGATCCGGTCACCGGTAATCGCCGGGCACTCCCCAAGTATCATCAGGAAAAGGGCCTGACCACCATTCCCATGGAATTTGCCCCATATCAGAGTTTCTTCGTTGTCTTTCCGAAAACCACCGACAGGTTGCGGGTGAACACCGGAAACACGAATTTCCCAACCTTGCAGGTGGTGGGAGAGTTGCACGGTGCCTGGGATCTGACCTTTGCCCCGAAATGGGGTGGACCAGAAACAATCATCTTCGACACGCTGAAGGATTGGACCCACCATCCGAATCGCGGCATCAAGTACTATTCCGGCATCGCGACCTATCGGAAGATCTTTGACCTTCCTCATGAGTTCGAAGCAAGAATTTATCTGGATCTTGGGACGGTTCACGACATCGCGCGTGTGCAGCTGAACGACAAGGATCTGGGAGTGGTGTGGTGTGCGCCGTGGCGCCTGGACGTTACAGAGGATGTGAAGACGAAGGGCAATGTACTGGAGGTGGACATCGCCAATCGCTGGCCAAACCGTCTCTATGGCGACCAGCAGGCACCTGATAAAGAGGTACGGACCGTCAAATGGGAATCCGGCTTTCTGGGCGGCAGGGAGTACAAAACTGGCCGTTACACCTTTGCGACGACTGAGGGCCCCAACACACTCCTGCCCTCCGGTCTGCTGGGGCCTGTGCGAATCCTTGTCGACCAGAAATGAATAAGGACAGAAGGAGGGAGCGGTGAAGAAATTGGGATTGTTTCATACGTTCCCGGTCTCCAGGGTTGTAGGCCGCATGCCCTCATGCGGCGCTGCTGGTGAAAACACCGGAAAGCGTCGAAAGCACGAGCGGCTGTCATTTTGATACCAGCGTATACGGACGCTCCAAGATGTAACGGATCAGCTCACTATCCTGGATGCGGACGATCCCACTCTCCGACTCGGGTTTGGGGGCTTGGGGCAGACTGCTGACTGCTGAAGACCGAGGCGAGCCCAACTCATGATCTCAAGAATCTCAGGGTGACGCCCAAGCCTCCATCGAATTCCTGTACAGAACGGAGGTGAAGGTCTGGGACTCGTTCCCTCCCTGGCCCGGTGGGAGCGACGCTTTGGATCTTTCGCATGTTTCGAGCTTCAACTATTACAGAACTCTGACAACCGGATTTGTCTGACACTGAAATAATAGTCCGCTATGAGCCATTCATTGACGATCATTCAAGGCGGCATGGGAGCAGGGGTTTCGAGTTGGAGGCTTGCGCGGGCGGTGTCCCAACAGGGTCAACTCGGAGTTGTTTCTGGAACGGCCCTGGATGAGATCCTGGCCAGACGTTTGCAGGACGGCGATCCTGGCGGACACATGCGGCGCGGCATAGACCATTTTCCCTTTCCCAGAATGGCCGAACGGATCTGGCAGGCTTATTACATCCCCGGCGGCAAGGCGGAGAGCCAGTCCTATCTGAAATTGCCCATGCACTCCAAAGACAGCCCTCGCGAGCTGGTGGAGCTTTGCGTGGTCGCCAACTTTGTTGAAGTGTTCCTTGCCCGAGAAGGCCATGACAACCCAGTGGGCATCAACTATCTGGAAAAGATCCAACTACCCCATTTGCCTTCCATTTATGGCGCCATGCTGGCCGGGGTCGAGTATGTCCTGATGGGGGCAGGCATTCCCGTCAAGGTCCCGGGCGTACTCGACCGTTTTGTCAATCACGAGCCGGCAAACTATCCCCTACAAGTCGTGGGCGCCCAGGACGGTGACGATACGACTCTGACATTTGTCCCGCGGGAGTTGATGGAGTGCGATCTCGCGCCGCTCACCCGGCCGAAGTTTCTCGCAATCATTGCCTCCAACATCCTTGCCACCACCCTTCTGAAGAAATCCAACGGCCGGGTTGATGGATTCATCGTTGAGGGGCCGTCCGCAGGTGGTCACAATGCACCGCCTCGCGGAAAGCCCCAGTTCAACCAGGCGGGTGAGCCGATCTATGGCGAGCGCGACAGAGTTGACCTGGAAAAGCTGCGCGAGCTAGGGCTGCCGTTCTGGCTCGCTGGAGGGTACGGTTCGCCTGAGAAGTTGAGAGAGGCCCTTTCTGCAGGCGCTGCGGGTGTGCAAGTAGCAACCGCATTTGAGTTTTGTGCCGAGTCGGGGCTGAGAGACGACTACAAGCAAACGTTAGTGGCGAGAGCGGTCTCTGGGGAGACCAGGGTATTCACCGATCCGCTGGCCTCTCCCACCGGCTTTCCGTTCAAGGTCGCGCACCTGGAAGGTTCGATATCGGAGGAAGACGTTTATTTGGCCAGACCCCGCATCTGCGATCTGGGCTATCTGCGCGAGGCTTATCGAACCGCTGATGGCAGGGTCGATTACCGCTGCTCCGGCGAACCCATGACACTCTACGTTTCCAAGGGTGGAAGGGTCGAGGATACCGCGGGCCGGAAATGCCTTTGCAATGCGCTGGTAGCAAATATCGGACACGCGCAAGTGCGGAAAGGCAAGTACGTTGAAAAAGGGGTGGTGACCGCCGGAGACGATTTGACCGAAATTCCGCGCTTTCTCTTGCCGGGCACCTCAGCCTACAGCGCCGCCGACGTGATCACCCGACTACTCAGTGGATGACTCTCCGCCTTTCGCACGGCGAGCGCGGCTTCGCCTCTCAAGCCCGGAGCGGTCAGCCGGCATGCGATGAGTGGCCGCTGATTTTGTCTTGTAGCTGTCATTCAGATTCCCAGACCCTTATCGCCTCGGCTATGGCATCTTGGCGAGAATCTGGCCAATCTCTTCAGCCGTGAAGGCTCGAAGTGTTTGTGTTCGAACATTACCCAACGAGCCAAGGCTCAATCCGAGAGCAGTTGCGGTCGCTTCATCAGGAGCTTCAAAGATCAGCACTCCGTCGTACTGTCCTAGGGTCCAGTAAACTTCCTTCACCTTGGCACCGGCCTTGGCGGCTGTGCTCCTGAAAGCTTCAGCGCGTTTGATCGTCTCCTTTACCTCGTGGATTCCTTGATCGGTAAAGTTCAGAAGCAAGAGATGTGTTGCCATGATCTGTCTCCTTATCCCCAACCGCCGTCAGCGTAGGGATTCGAGTCATACCTTCAGGGTTTGGTACCCACCCGTTGCATTTGTGATGCCAGCTGCGAAAGACTGGTAGCGAGCGGCGATCCCGAAGTTGCAGAACTGCCGAGGCTTTCGAGTTTGGTTGAGATGACCCAGCCGTGGGTGAAGGCCCTCGCATCGCGATCGCGGGGCACTTCGGCGAAACGATCATGGATCAATAGAGAGTCCGGCCCTTCAGTTTGCTGATGCCCGCAAGGAGGCTTTGTCGACTGACCTATCTTCGAGGGACAAGGCGATCAGCGCCTTCACGATCTCGGTGGCACAACAAGTGCTCGTCTTGCTGCCATTCTGGAC
This sequence comes from Acidimicrobiia bacterium, assembly GCA_016871215.1. Taxonomy (GTDB): domain Bacteria; phylum Acidobacteriota; class Terriglobia; order Versatilivoradales; family Versatilivoraceae; genus VFZK01. The sequence continues at coordinate 6,444 of VFZK01000067.1, forward strand.
TGTCGAGCTAAGAATGATGAAGCGATATGAAAAAATAGTGAGACTTCAACGGCGCGCTGACGCGCTCGAGTCGCCGCTGCAGGGCCGGGTAAACGAGCACAAGCGCGACAAGATCGCTCTCAACTTCAAATTTCACCTATGAACCGTCTGGGGAGTTGGCATATCTGCTGGCTTAGCCTGCTGTTGGTTCCAGCGCGAGCGGCCGAGTACCACGTTGCAGTAAATGGCAACGACAACAATGAAGGCTCCGCTCAGAGGCCATTCCGAACCATCTCCGAAGCGGCGCGCATTGCCCAGCCTGGAGATATGATCACGGTGCACGCGGGAACGTATCGCGAGCGCGTTACGCCACCACGGGGTGGAGCGTCCGACTCAAAGAGAATCACTTATCGGGCCGCACCGGGCGACCTCGTCTGGATCAAAGGTTCGGAAGTAACCCGTGACTGGGAACCCCATCGCGGCGACGTCTGGGTGCTCACTTTGCCTAGATCGTTCTTCAAAGATTACAACCCCTATACGGATCCGATCGAGGGAGATTGGTTCAACGGCCAGGGCAGGCCACATCACACCGGCGAGGTTTATCTGAACGGCAAGGCGCTCTTTGAAACCACCTCGCTGGAACGCGTGCTGAATCCTGAACCCTTTCCGGATGCGCGCGACAGGGACGCCTCGACCTGGACCTGGTTCACCCGAAGCGACGAGAGCGCCACCTACATTTACGCGAACTTCCACGGCAAGAATCCGAACCAGGAAACGGTAGAGGTTAATGTGCGCAACAGTTGCTTTTATCCGGATCTTCCCGGAAGGGATTACATCACCGTTCGTGGCTTCCACATGAGTCATGCCGCGACGCAGTGGGCCGCGCCCACGGCGGAACAGATCGGCCTGATTGGAACGCACTGGAGCAAGGGCTGGGTGATTGAGGATAACGAAATCAGCGACTCGAAGTGCTCCTGCGTCACGCTCGGCAAGGAACGCGCGACGGGTCACAATGTCTGGTCTCGAAACCCGGCAAAGGACGGTGCGACCCACTACAACGAAGTGATCTTCCGGGCTCTCGAAGCCAGATGGTCCCGGGAGAACGTCGGATCGCACGTCGTTCGCGACAACACGATCTTCAATTGCGAACAGGCTGGAATCGCGGGAAGCCTCGGCGCAATCTTCAGCCGCATTACGGGCAATCACATCTTTAACATTTGGACTAAACGGCAATTCAGCGGAGCCGAAATGGGCGGCATCAAACTGCACGGTGCCATCGACGTGCTGATCGAGAAGAACCGCATTCACAACGCAGGCCGGGGACTATGGATGGATTGGATGGCGCAGGGTACGCGCATTTCTTCGAACCTCCTTTACGACAACACGACGGACGATCTGTTTGTCGAGGTAAACCATGGTCCGTTCATCGTCGACAACAACCTGTTCCTCTCGCCCCTCAGCCTTCGGGACTGGTCCGAGGGCGGAGCCTACGCCCACAACCTGTTTGCGGGCAGCATTGTGAGCCGGCCAGAACTTAGTCGCTGGACTCCTTATCACCGGCCGCATTCGACTGCGCTGGCCGGGGTCACCCTGACGAATGGCGGAGACAACCGGTTCTTCAACAACCTGTTCATCGGAGGCGCCAGCAAACCGGCGTTTCGCCATCCGGAAGATCCTGCGCTGTCGGGCTTTGGCCTTTGGGTCTACAATGCTCGTGCGTTTCCCTCGAAGGCCGGCGGTAATGTCTATCTGAACAATGCGCGGCCGTACATCGACGAAGCCGGCCCTCTCCAGTTACTCGACGCCGACGCCGCTCCTCAGATCGTGGAGGAGGCAACCAGCGTGTTTCTGCGGTTGGCAATCGATCCGGCTACCATCGCGAACGCGTCTGCTCAGACCGTCACGACCGCACGGCTCGGCAAGACCCAGGTGTCTGAGCTGGGCTACGAGAACTACGATGGGACGCCTCTCGCGATCGACAGGGATTATTTCGGCAAGCCGCGCGGTAGCGAGAAGCCTCATCCCGGCCCGTTCGAATTGCCCTCCAGCCGTGACGGGAAGATTCGAGTGTGGTAACAAAACCGCGCAGCGCCCGCAAAGTTGGCGCAGCTACAACAAACAGAATGCCCGGAACCCGTCCTGCCGAATCTGCCTGAGTCAGGACCGGCGTCCTCACCATGCGTCCTGGATTCCCGAGCCTCTCTTACGGCGGGCACCTGAACAGGCCGAGGTTCAAGACAGGAGCCCGTGTGTCAGCAAGGACTGCTGCGATACCGTTGTGAGGGAACCCTCAGGAAAAGCGTTTGAAGCACGGCCGGGCAACGTGCTTGATTGACTGTTCATCTCTCATTCCAAGAGTTAATGAACTGCCCGATGATCCTTCTCTTTTACTTCGAAGTGCGTCAGATCACAGTGACCTAACAATAAATCACAATAGTTCCTTTTTGTCCTGGGTCTGCAGGCGCCGTCAACTGTGCCCCGCCGCCGGTCCGGCTGCTCTGATTTGAGTTTTCCTTGGGATGTAGCCGCAGAGGGGTTCCTCGGCAAGGTAGTCGCCAGTCATGGCATAGGCACGCGCGCGTGAACCGCTGCAAATCTCCTTGAACTCGCAGTCGCCGCATTTGCCTTTTAGTTTTGACGTGTCGCGGAGATCTTGGAACAGAGGTGAATCGCGATAAATATCAATCAGTGAGTCCTTGCGCACATTGCCAGCGGAGATTGGCAGAAATCCGCTGGGATAAATATCGCCGGTATGTGAGACGAACAGAAAGCCCCGCCCTTCGTTGATTCCGGCGGCACGGCCAATGGGTCCAGCCTGCAACAACTTCTGTGGACGAAGGTGTGCCGGCATTTCTTTCAACCGCTGCAATAGAACCCGCCGATAGTGAGGAGCTGCGGTGGTCTTGATGTCGAAAGGCGCCTTCAGGTAAAGATCGACCAAAAATTGAAACACGTGTTCGTAATCGTCGGCACTGACTTCATCCTCCGCTCTGCCGCGCCCCGTCGGCACGAGAAAAAAGACGCTCCAGAGCGTAATGGTTTTCGTGATCAGCAAGTCGGCAATGGCCTGGAGGTCGCCTAGATTGTGCCGGGAGACAGTGGTGTTGATCTGTACCGGCAAGTTCACTTCGTGCGCGTAGTCGATGCAGTTCATTGTCCAGCTGTAAGAGCCGGACACCTGCCGGAAGCGGTCGTGAATTTCTGCCGTCGCGCCATCCAGGCTTACGGCGAGACGCGACAGCCCTGCCTGTTTGAGGTGAGTGACCACGGGGCGCGTCATCAAGGGTGTGCCACTGGGTGTCATCGCGACCCGCAGGCCCTTTTGAACTGCGTAAGGGATCAGCTCAAAGAGGTCGGTACGCTTCATGGGATCCCCGCCGGTTAGCACAAACAACGGGTTGCCACACTGGCTGATCTGGTCTATGAGCTGAAAACTTTCTCGCGTAGTGAGTTCCAGCGGATGACGCCACTGAATGGCTTCCGCGCGGCAATGCAGGCAGGCTAAATCGCAGGCACGCGTAGTTTCCCAGATGGCGATGTAAGGATTCTGCTGGAAATTCAGACGTTGCATCGCTTCTTCCCAAGACTTACTAGTCCGAGCAGTGGTTGGCGCACACGACTCAGAGTTGAACTCTCCCCCCTCTCCCCGCAGGCTCGCGGGGAGAGGGAATCGGGGGTGAGGGGCGCTGATTGGCGCCCACGCCGTGTCCTGCTACCTCTGCACCCACACGGATCAAGAGTAGAGCGGAGCAAATAAGTTCGCTATGACTTAAGTCACAGAGACGCACGTTGGACAAATTGGGGAACCAAAGTCCCGAACACCAAGCAATGCCAGCCCGCCGCCCGCAGGAGCAGTCATGGATAATCGGTACCGAGAGTTGGAATGCTCGGCAGCAAATCCCTTTGTGATGCCGCAGAGGTTCGCATTGCTATCGATTTTTCATCTGGTATCATCCGGTCGAACCTTTTCGATTGGACGGAGAAGCCAGCATGAGCACGCAGGGCACAACTTCCAGAGGCAAATATTTAGCGCTGGGCACAGTATCCTTCACCGTCTGCTTTGCAGTTTGGGGTCTCATCAGCGCGTTCGCCTCGCACTTCCGCGAGCAGTTCGGGCTCTCTGCCACTCAGACGGCCTTTCTAGTGGCCCTGCCCGTGCTGCTGGGATCGCTGGCACGTATCCCCATGGGCATTCTGGCGGATCGCTTCGGCGGGCGCATCGTTTTTACGGTCCTGATGATCGCAGTGGCCTTTCCGGCCTTTTTGGTTCCACAAGCGCCGAGTTTCCAAACTCTTCTGATTGCCGCCTTTTTTCTTGGCCTGGCCGGATCTTCCTTTGCCGTGGGAGTCAGCTTCGTCTCGCGCTGGTATCCGCCGGAGCGCCAGGGGTCGGCGTTGGGTGTGTATGGGCTGGGAAACATCGGGCAATCCGCTGCTGTTTTCCTGGGGCCTCTGTTGGGAACGTTGATCGGCATCCCTGGCGTGTACCGGATCACTGCGGCCCTAGTGCTCGTCTGGGGCATTGCCTTCGGCCTGGTGGCTCGCAATGCGCCAGCCAAAGCGGTGCCGAAGGGGTTGGGTGCCATGTTGGCGATCCTGACCAGGGAACGCCTGGCCTGGGTGCTCTCTCTTTTCTACTTCCTCACCTTCGGCGGATTCGTGGCTTTCTCTATTTATCTGCCCACCCTATTACGCGATCAGTTTGCACTCTCAGCAGCGGATGCCGGCTTTCGCACGGCGGGTTTTGTGGTTCTCGCCACATTGCTACGCCCGGTGGGTGGCTGGCTTTCAGACAGAATTGGCGGAGCGCGGGTGTTATCAGCCGTCTTTCTCGGCATTACCCCTTTCGCCTTGTTGATGTCCTGGCCCGAGATGGTCCCATTTACGGTGGGCGCGTTGGGATGTGCCGCCTTGATGGGGTTTGGCAATGGCGCGGTCTTCAAACTCGTCCCACAGTACTTTCCCGCCACTACTGGAACCGTGACCGGATTGGTGGGGGCGATGGGCGGCATGGGCGGTTTCTTTCCACCGCTGCTTCTGGGATTTTTTCGCGATCGGATGGGTACAGTCTGGCCGGGCTTCGTGCTCCTCGCGGCAATGGCTCTGGGTTTATGGTGGTTGAACCGAAGGATTTTCATTCCAAGCCAGGAAGCACTCGAGTTAGCTTGGCCGCCCGAGCTGAACCGCACAGCCGACCGGCTGCGGGCAGGCTCTTGGGCAACGCTATGGACCGGGTTGCTGGTGGCTTCGATCGTCGTGGGCTCGCGCACGCTGCAGAATTTTGACGCGGCTCTAGTGGTCTATACCTTTGCCGTGATCTTTGCCACCTTCGGCGTTGTTTATCACTATTGCGTGTGGCTGCAGAAGCCTCCCACGCAAATGTACTGGCGGCGAAGCTGGCAGCTTTTCTTTCAGCGAGGCGTGTTCGCGAGTTTGGCTCAGTTGGCGCGAATGGCGCTCACTCATCTGTTGGTCCAGAGTTTCATCGGCAAACGCTCCCGGCTGCGCTGGTGGATGCACCAGTTGCTTTTCTGGGGATGCCTCTTGGCTGTGGCCATCACGTTTCCGCTCGTATTTGGATGGATTCATTTCGAGACTCATCCCGAAGACCAGTTGATTTACGTCGCCCATGTGTTCGGATTTGCAGCCTTCTCCTTCCGGTTGCACACGGTGTTTGCGTGGACACTGTTTCACGGATTGGATATTTCAGCCGTAATGGTGCTGGCGGGCATCACACTGTCTCTGTGGCGGCGCATGCGGGACGCGGGCGCGCAAACCCTCCAGACATTTGCGATGGACTTTCTTCCGCTCATCCTCCTCTTTGCCATCTCGGTGACTGGGCTGGCGCTGACGGCCTCAACTCTCTGGCTGCGGGGTGGCTTTTATCCCTTCTTGTCCATTTTGCACGCCATCACGGTGATTGCGGCGCTGTTGTACCTGCCCTTTGGCAAGTTCTTTCACATATTTCAAAGACCAGCTCAACTGGGCGTGAAGCTCTACCAGCAGGCCGGCGAAGCCGGGCCGGCGGCCTATTGCCACCGATGTGGCGAAGCTTATGCCTCGCTACAGCATATTGAGGATTTGAAGCTGGTGCTGCCCCGGCTGGGTTTTGATTACTCGATGAGCCGCGCCGAGGAATCCTGGCAGCAGTTGTGTCCGGCCTGCAAACGCAAAACAGTGGCTACGGCCCAACTGAGGCTAAGGGAGGAGATACATGGCTAGGCTGCCTTCGCCTCAGGAAGAACTGAAGGAGCGTTATGGACCGCACCTGAATTATGTCCCTCCGGGGGGCTGGAGCGAGGCTTCGCGCCAGCCCCCCGAAAAGCTGGTAAAAACTCATTGCTGTTTTTGCGGCCAGCAGTGCGGCATTCAGTTAAAGGTGCGAAACAACCAGGTGATTGGCTTTGAGCCCTGGGAGGAGTTTCCTTTCAATCGGGGCATGCTCTGTCCCAAGGGTGTGAAGCGCTACATGCAAAGCAATCACCCCGATCGCCTGCTCAACCCGTTGCTACGCACGGACAGTGGATTCCGGGACTCCACCTGGGACGAGGCGCTGGACTTCACAGTTCGGCGCTTGCGCGAGGTCCAGGAGCGCTATGGAAAGGATGCTGTGGCCCTCTACGGCGGCGCTTCGCTCACTTCGGAAAAGTCCTACCTGTTGGGCAAGTTTGCGCGGGTCGCGCTGGGCACGCGTCACATCGATTATAACGGGCGGCTCTGTATGGTTTCAGCCGGAACGGCTTACAAGCTAGCCTTTGGCGTGGATCGCTCGCCCAATCCGTGGAGCGACATTCCCGAAGCCCAGGTCGTGCTGGTGACCGGCGCCAACGTGGCGGACTGCGCTCCCATTACGACTGACTACCTTTGGCGTTGCCGTGATAACGGCGGAAAGTTGATTGTCATTGACCCGCGAATGACGCCCGTGACGCGCAATGCGGATCTTTATTTACCAGTCCGGCCCGGAACGGATGTGGCGCTGCTCATGGGCATCCTGCATGTGGTGCTGCGCGAGGGCTGGGAGAAACGGGATTTTATCAATCGGCATACGCTCGGATTCGACGAGGTCGCCAAATCGGTCCAACCTTGGGATCCACGCAAGACGGCTGAACTGACCGGTGTGCCTCCGGAATCCATTGAAAGAGCAGCCCGCTGGTTTGCCGGCGCTGAACGTGCCATTGCGTTGCACGCCCGCGGCATCGAGCATCAGTCGAAAGGCGTCGAAAACGTGCTGTCGGTGATCAACCTCTGCCTGGCAACCGGCAACATTGGCCGAGCAGGGGCCGGCTGCATGATGATTACCGGCCAAGGCAACGGCCAGGGCGGGCGCGAACACGGTCAGAAATGTGATCAATTGCCGGGCCAGCGCTCCATCAGCGATCCCGAGGCGCGCCGCCACGTCGCCAAGGTTTGGGGCATTGAACCAGACGAGATTCCCCAGGCGGGCTATTCAGCGGTCGAGATCATGGAAGCCATCCATCGCGGCGAGATCAAGGCGCTGCTCTCCATTTGCTTCAATCCGCTGGTCTCGCTTCCCGATGCTGGCTTCACGCGGGAGGCTCTAGAGAGGCTGGAATTTTTCGGCGTGGTCGATTTCTTTCTCTCCGAAACTGCCCAACATGCCGACGTGGTGCTGGCGGGTAGTTTACAGGAGGAAGAAGAGGGCATTGTGTGCAGCGCCGAAGGCCGGGTGCTTCACATTCAGAAAGCGGTAGATCCACCAGGCAACGCGCGGGGCGATATCCGCATTTACGTGGACCTGGCTCATCGGTTGGGCAAGAAAAAGTTCTTTCCCTATCGCGACGGTCACGACATTTTCGAGGAATTGAGGGAAGCGTCGCGCGGCGGTCCAGCCGACTACTTCGGCATCACTTATGAAAAGATCGATGACCAGATGGGAGTGTTCTGGCCTTGCCCAACCCTGGACCATCCGGGAACGCCACGATTGTTTGAAGGTTTCCGATTCTTTCATCCCGATGGCAAGGCCCGTTTTGTCGTGGCGGAGTATCGCGAGTCCGGCGATCCGGTGAATGAGGAGTTTCCGGTTTATCTCACCACCGGGCGAGTCGTAAGCCAGTACCTGTCAGGAACTCAGACCCGTCGCATCGGCGCGCTGGTGGATCAGCACCCGGCGCCGCGCTTGGAGATTCATCCGCGTTTGGCCGAGACTCTGGGCATCAAGCCGGACGACTGGGTGACGGTAACTACCCGGCGGAGGGAGATCACGTTGCAAGCCCTGGTGGTGAAAACCATTCGCCCTGATACCGTGTTTATCCCCTATCACTGGCCGGGCCAACAGAGTGCCAATCAGTTAACTCACCGCACCCTCGATCCACGCAGCAAGATCCCGGAATACAAGGTCTCGGCTTGCCGCCTCCGCAAAGCCGAGGAGCCGCCGGACTGGGCCAGAACTGGAAAGGCTCACGCTTCTGCCAATTCGTCCTTTCCGATCCTGGAGGAGCGCTACTGATGTTCGGCTATGAGTTCTATGTTGATCCGTCGCGGTGCATTGGCTGTCAGTCGTGTATCAACGCCTGCGCCGAGTGCGAGACGCATCGCGGCCATTCGATGATCCATGTGGACTTCATCGACCGCCCTTCGTCGCTTGCCTCGGTGCCGTTTGTTTGCATGCACTGCGATGATCCTACCTGCGCTCAAGTCTGTCCGGCCGATGCCATCAAGAAGAATGAAGATGGCGTGGTCCAGTCTTCGTTGAAACCGCGCTGCATTGCCTGCTCCAACTGCGTGCTGGCCTGTCCCTTTGGCATTCCCAAGGTAATCACCGAATTCGAGCAGATGATGAAATGTGATATGTGCTACGACCGGACTTCCGCCGGCAAGCGGCCCATGTGCGCCACGGTCTGTCCCAGCCAGGCACTGGCCTATGTGACGCCAGAGAAGATTGGCCGCCGCCGTGAGCAGCCATCCAATACGTTTTATTTTGGTCGTCAGAAGGTCACCACCAAAGTTTTCATGATGCTACCGCCGGAGCACCAAGCACTGAACGTGGATGTCGTAGATTACATGTGGGAGGGAGAGTCATGATGTTTCAGCGGCGACCCAGTTCCGATCCACTGTGGAAGGATGAATTTTCAGTCCAGGCAGCCGATGAGCGGTACGTGAATCGCAGGCAGTTCAGCAAATTTCTGGTGCTGACGAGCTTCGGCCTGCTGGTAGGTAATCTCTGGATCTTGATCCGTTCGCTGCGCCACAGAGCGCCTGTCTATCCTGCTGTTCCCATAGCGCGACTCGGGGAAATCCCCATCGGTGGAGTCAAGCAGTTCCGCTACCCGGACGCCGGAGATACTTGCTTGATGATCAGAACTGCACCGGATCACTACGTCGCTTACAGCCAGAAGTGCACTCATCTCTCCTGTGCAGTCATCTATTCCCAGGTCAACAATCGGCTGGAATGCCCCTGTCATGATGGGTACTTCTCAGTGAATGATGGAAGGGTGCTGCAAGGGCCGCCGCCACGCCCCTTGCCCAAAGTGATGCTGGAGCAGCGCGGTGACGAATTAGTGGCTGTCGGTATCGATCTCAATGCGGAGGGATGACATGGAACACCACCAACCTCCGATTCAGAAAAGGGGCCTCACCGCCATTGATGGCGCCATGTCGCTGATCGTCATCCTGCTGATGGTTCAAATGTGGTTGCTCACCACGGCGCTGGAAGCGCTGTTGGCGGGTCACCGTGAAACGGCATTGCCTGCGGCACTGATCTCCGCCGCGATCTTCGGCGCGTGCCTGGTGCTTTTTCTCTTCGTGGACAAGATTGACAAGGAAGTGCGCCGGCGTTGAAAAATCGGCGGGTGGCGGATTCCGCGAGGAAGTCGAAATACTGGCAGGCCATGGCGGGACTCCCTCCACAGTCCGCCCAAAACCGGAACTCTCTTGCAGAGTGAGTTGACAGCCCGCCTTGATCGAGACGGGCCAGTGGGAGATGATGTCGCTCAGTCGGCGGCATTCCACCAGCTGCGACCAAATTCTTACACTGTTCGAGTTGTCGGCAAAATCGGCGGCAATTGGCGACACAGGTAGCCGAAGACCCGCAATAAATCGCTTCCTTACAAAGCGTAACTTATTGATAAATCATATGCGTGCTACTTCGGGACCAGGGGGTCGGAGGTTCGAATCCTCTCGCCCCGACCAATCTTTTGAGCAGTCTTCCGCCGATCCACCTTTCTTCAAACCTTCTTTGTCCTGTTCTGTTTGCTTTACCGTAGCTTTGTGAAAGGGGCTACTAGGTTTTAGGAATGTGGGGCTTGGCCCGGTCGCAGGCTCTGCTCTGGCTCATCTCCTCAAGCAGGCGCCTCCTTGTCGACGCTTTTCTCAGAATCCTGTCACCTCGGCAGCTGCTCAGGATCTCCTCGAGCAGGAGGACGACTTGCCTTGTGGCGACGCTGACTAGTGTAGTGTCCAAGAATTAGATGGACAGTTGGTTTTGAGGTTTTCTGGTTCTGGGTTGAGTACAACCGGGCTGAATTTGCTCAAGAGTCTGACGACACCGCGAGAGTTTTGCCCCGATGGATTCGACCGTGGCTGTCCAAACAAAGGGTTTCGGCTTTTCATTCCACACCTGTAAAAACTCCTCCATCGCCTTGATCAAGTCGGGGACACTGCGGAATGAACCACGGCGGATTCGTTTGGACGTCAATTCGGCAAACCAGCGTTCCACCAGATTGAGCCAACTGGAACTGGTCG
>VFZK01000068.1 GCA_016871215.1 Acidimicrobiia bacterium
AAAGCAATCGCATCGAAAACAGGCGGCAGCGCCGCCGCGACTCCAGGCGTCGCCGCCGACAACCTCACTGATCTGCCTCAGCGGCTCAGCACCACACCGAGACGGTAGGCCCACCTGAACTGTTACCAGAAATGTTCCTTCTCGACCAGGCCTGTATAAGGCCCTTGCTTGATTTCCATCAGAACCGTGTCTTCAAGGCAACGAAACCCGTGACCGGCTTCGAGTGTTAGTTTATTGACCCGGCCCGTCAAGGAAGAGCAAGCTCTGGCGTGAGTCCGTCGCGGGGCGTTCGCTTGGCTTCTTTCGGAAAAGAAGGGCAAACGTCAAAGTATTTCGCCCAATCAAGTGCAGTCGATTAGGAGAGATTCGGCAGAGCAGGTTTTGGTGAGGCGTCAGGTGGAAACGGGTCGTCTGGCTTTGCCGTTACCGAAGATGACGATCCAGTTAGGGCAGCTTGCGAAGCAACGTGGTTAGTCAGCGGCTGAGGGATGGTTTCCCGATAGGCTGATACCTGAAATAGTCCGACTCCGGGCTCTTCAGCCACTCAGAAAAGCTCCGGGCCCTGGCATCTTTGGCAGAAAGGATGGGGCTCGAGATCGACCATTGAATGCCGATCTCTGGATCGTCCCAGCGGATGCCCGATTCAGCCTTCGGATTGTAGACGCCCGTGCATTTGTACTGGATCTCGGCGGCGTCAGAAAGCACACAAAAGCCTCGTGCAAATCCTGCTGGCGCGAAGACCTGGCGCCTGTTTTCGGCTGAGACCTCAATGCCAAACCACCGTCCGAGAGTGGGAGACCCTTTTCGGATGTCCACCGCAACCAGGAACGCCGTTCCCGCGGTGACTCGCATGAGTTTCGCCATCGGCGGATCCCACTGGAAGTGGAGACCGCGCAACACCCCTTTTGAGGAACGCGAGTGGTTGTCCTGTGCGAACCGGTCGGGCAAACCTAAGTCTGCGAACTGATCGGCGCGGAACGTTTCCAGAAAGAACCCTCGTTCGTCTTCAAAGACGCTGGGAATCAAAACGACAACATCGCCCAGTGGGCGCGACTCGATCGTGAATGACATATTAGGCTATCCTTCCCGGTTTCCGTGCTCGATCAGGCTTTGATTTTCTCGCACCAGCTTTTCGCGTCGAGCCACCTTCCAATCCGCTTCCACCATCATCTCAACCAACTGCCGGAAGCTGACCTTCGGGGACCAACCCAGCACTCTGCGGGCCTTGGAACTGTCTCCCAGAAGGAGATCGACTTCAGTTGGCCGCAGGTAACGGGAATCGAGACGAACGTACTTTTCCCAGTCCAGGCCGAGTATGGAAAACGCCGCCTCCGCGAACTGCCGAACCGAATAGGTTTCGCCCGTCGCAACCACGAAATCGTCCGGCGCGTCTTGTTGGAGCATCAGCCACATGGCCTCGACATAGTCGCCAGCGAATCCCCAGTCGCGCTTGGCGTCAAGATTGCCGAGATAGACCGTCTCCTGCAAACCCTCCTTGATGCGGGTCGCGGCTCGAGTGATCTTCCGCGTGACAAAGGTTTCGCCACGCCGGGGCGACTCGTGGTTGAACAGGATGCCGTTCGATGCAAACAGATTGTAGGCTTCCCGATAGTTCACGGTTTGCCAGTGCGAAAACACCTTGGCGCAGCCGTAAGGGCTGCGCGGATAAAACGGCGTCGACTCTTTCTGTGGAATCTCGCGAACCTTGCCGAACATTTCGCTGCTGCCAGCCTGGTAGTAGCGCGCCTTAGGGCACGCATCACGGATCGCTTCCAGCAATACCAACGTCCCGAGCGCGTCAGCTTCCACGGTGTAGACCGGCTGGTCGAAGCTCACGCGAACGTGCGATTGGGCTCCGAGGTTATAGATTTCATCAGGCTGTATTTGCGAGATGATGGAACGTAGGCTCGATCCGTCCATCAAGTCGCCGTAGTGCAGGACGAGTTGGACTGGCGCTTCGTGCGGGTCGCGATACAAATGATCAATGCGCTCGGTGTTGAAGCTGCTGGAACGGCGCATGATACCGTGGACCTCATATCCCTTCGAGAGAAGCAGCTCCGACAAGTACGAGCCGTCCTGCCCGGTGATCCCAGTAACCAGTGCGCGTTTGGCCACCACTCCTCCGTTCGAGATGGCGAGGTTATCGCAAAGCGACAAAGCGTGACAAGCCGGGAGTGGCAACAGGACCGGCCAGCCGGAACTCACTTGGAATGCCTGGCGACTTCCCCTTCCAGTTCTGCGCTGACGCGCCGGACAACTTCCTTCCAATCGCCAGTTGTGCGCTGCCGAACCAGCCGTGCGCTCGGATACCATGGACTGTCATCTCGTTCCAGAAGCCAGCGCCAGTCGCTCGCCTTTGCCAGCAAAATCCACACGGGAACGCCAAGCGCACCTGCCAGGTGAGCCACCGACGTGTCCACAGAGATTACGAGATCGAGACCCGGCATCCGTTGGGCTGTAGCGGCAAAATCGCTCAAGTTCACGCGCTCTACTCGATCGCAGGCCACCACGGTGTCGAGATCCGCTGCAGGGATTTCCTTCTGCAGGCATACCCAATGAATTCCGGCAACCTCAAACAAGGGCAGCAGTTCTTCAAACCGGCAGCTTCTCATGCGGTCGCGCTGTTGCCTTGGATTGCCGGCCCAAGCGAGTCCAACCCGCAGGGGTTTGCCTGGAACCCTTTCCACGGTGTGGAGCAGCTTCAGATAGGGCACTTCGTTCGGTATCGTCTCGAGTGTCGTCTGGAAGACGTAAGGAAGGCTCAAGAGGGAGATATGCCAATCGTGGTGGGGCAAGGGCTGCCCACATGAGACGATCTGGTCTATCCCCTTGCAGCCCTCCAGAAGGCCTGTCAAAGGAGCTTGGCACTCGACCACGATAGCGCCGCCGCGCGCTTTGGCCATGGGCACATACCGAATGAACTGGATCGTATCGCCCAACCCTTGCTCAGCAGTGACCAGTAGCGTCTGCCCCTGGAACGGCTGCCCATCCCAAACCGGCGCGTCGAACCGGCGGGGTGGAACAAGGTCTGAGATTCGCAGACGGCTCTCATACGCCGCCCAACCTTCAGGCAAGCGTCCCATTGCGCAGAAGGGATTCCAGGTTCTGCCGCACCGCTGGATCGTGGAACGGACCTTTGCCTGGCTAGGCCGTTATCGCCGACTCAGCAAGGACTACGAGTATTTGCCCGAAACCAGTGAGGCTTTCATCAAGATCGCCATGATTCACCTGATGCTCCGCCGTCTGGCGCAGCATTCAGAGGGTTTTTAAACACCCTCTGAGGTGCTTTCACAGGCGTGGGCGTGATGGGGAGTTAGCTTCAGGCGTGACTAGGGCAGTCACTCGTCCCAGATTCAAGCGCTGTCCTTCTTGTGGCAGCTCAAACACTTCACCGGGGCCAATTTGCCCTTCGCATTGTGAGCCTTGTGGCAGTCGATGCACGTGCCGGCCGAAGCCGTGGCATTGTGAAACGCGGCCGGCCTGACGCTTGGTCTTCATGGGCGGGATCGCCACCTTGGTGTGGCACTCCGTACAGGCCTGTTGCAGCGCCCGGGCAGGTTTTTCCCGCCTGGATGGATGGTGACACGTTTCGCACTTGGCGGTCTGCTCCAGGGAGTGACGCCTGTGGTCCAATCGTACGGTGCCCAGCGACGACCCGTCCAGGATCACAATGTCCCTGGGGCTTGCCTGCTGGCTTCTCGCTTCAGCATCGCCCGTTGGCGTCTGGAGCAACGCAGTGGAGCTAACCGTTTTAGCCGGTCCGTGAAGGAACGGCCGCGCGGGCTGGGACGTCTCGTGCCTGGCCGGTTGCTCAGCAGACGCTCGCCCATGACCAGGAGGCGCTGGCCAGAGGACCATCAGGAGGACCACTGAGCTGGCTAGTAAGGATCTCATGGTGGATTTCACCTCACATCCCCGCAGCCAGATTCTATTCCTTTTTCCTCATCCCATCACCGCAGAAGGCAGGATCCGCAGGATGAGGAGAGTTGCGGAAAGGAACAGCGAACGCCCAGCTGGCAGAGCCGTTTGGTTTGTGAGGAAAGACGCGATGCCAGGCTTCGCCACTGCCTGTAGACGGCCCACCTGAGTAGCAGTCGGCGACTCGAAGCATGACGACGTCAGCAGGCATGTGTCATCCGCATTCAGCTCACAGTCGATTGATCAGGCTGGCCACGTAGCCGGCGCCGAAGCCGTTGTCGATATTTACAACGGTGACGTTTGACGCGCAGCTGTTGAGCATGCCCAGTAACGCGGCGATTCCGTTGAAGCTGGCCCCGTAGCCGACGCTGGTGGGCACGGCGATGACCGGAACAGAAACCAGGCCGCCCACGACGCTCGGCAGAGCGCCCTCCATCCCGGCGATGACGATGATCACGCGGGCTTCCGCCAGCCGGCTTCGCTCGCTGAGAATCCGGTGGATGCCGGCCACCCCTACGTCGTAGAGGCTCTCGGCCGGGTTCCCCATGGCTTCGGTCGTGACCAGGGCTTCTTCAGCCACCGGAATATCGGCGGTACCCGCGCAGGCAATCAGAATCTTTCCTTTGCCATGCACCGTCTTGTCCCGGTGAACCAGGATGGTTCCTGACTCCGGATAAAACTTCGCTTTGCGTTCCAGCTTCCGCACAGCGCGAAACGCTTCGGCGTTGGTCCGTGTGATCAAGACATTGTGCTGGTGCGGCAGCATCCGCTTGACGATACCCTCGATCTGGCGGACGGTCTTGCCGCGCCCGAAGATGACCTCTGGAAAACCCTGCCGTAGCGCACGGTGGTGGTCGATTCGGGCAAAACCCACGTCCTCGAAGGGGAGATGTTTCAGTTTCTCGACTCCGGCATCGACCGAGAGCGCACCTTTCCGAACGCGGGTGAGAATGTCTTTGATGTTTTCTTCCGTCATGAGTGCTTATTCGGTGCTTATTCGGTTGGCACAGCACACAACGACCCAGCTGCCTGCTCGCTGCCAATGCGCGCTCATTCTGAGATTCCCCACATCAGTTGTCCATATTTTTCCGGGACCCATCGGCGTCGCCAGCCTTCCCACTTCAAACAGCCATGGATCGCCGGGGCCGCCGACCCAGCCTACGACACAACTGTAACCGGGATCGCCGACCCCAGCCATGGAGCTTGTACGTTTTTGGCCCACATGGGCAGGATGCGCAAGCCACGTGGAAACCGTCACTCCAGCGGAGGCGGGAGCCCCAGGGTGGTTGGGGACTATCCCTTACAGTATCGGTGCCCACAGGAAGACTGGATTCCCGCTTTCGCGGGAATGACGGTATCTGCCCCAGCCATACAGGCTTGGCAGTTGCAAGATTTGAAATGTACAAACTCCAGAGCCGGGATCGCCGATCCCAGCTGTCGCCGGGACGGACTGTATGACGAAGGCACCGCATCGCCTGCACGACTTCCGAGACCTTAACAGGACGTATGCCCATTTCCCACGTGTCCCCGCCTCAGGAACTTGGTGTACCATGATGCCGCATGATCGTCACTGTGGCCATCACCGGTGCTAGCGGAGCGATCTACGCCCAGCGGTTCCTGAATCATTTGGCCGCCGAGCCCAAGGTCGCCCGAATCCAGCTCGTCGTTTCGGGCGCGGGGCTGCGAGTGCTCCACGAAGAGCTGCCTGAGGCCCAGCTGACGGCAAGCAATCTGGTCGAACGACTGGTGGGCGAAGGCCGGGAGAAGTTCGAAATTCTCGCCAACAACGATGTGGGCGCCAGCATCGCGAGCGGCTCGTTTCCGGTGGATGCCATGGTGGCGATCCCGTGCAGCATGGGCACCCTCGGCTCCATCGCTCATGGCGTTTCTCGCGATTTGATCCAGCGCGCGGCAGATGTGATGTTGAAGGAGCGGCGCAAACTGATTCTCGTCATCCGCGACACCCCGTTCAGTCTGATCCACCTCGAAAACATGCGCCTGCTGACGTTGGCGGGCGCAACGGTCTTTCCCGCCATCCCGTCGTTTTATCATCGTCCTGGCTCGATCGAAGAGGCCGTCGACCAATTTCTCTATCGGGTCATGGCGCATCTGGGATTGCGTCCGTCGAAGGCGTACGAGTGGAGAGGGAGCAAGGGCAAGTAAGTTTTCGCGATCGACTCTAATATGCGATTTTTCCAGCCTCTCAAAACCACCCTTGAAATGATCAAGTTCGAGCATACGGTGTTCGCCCTGCCGTTTGCTTTGCTGAGCGCTTTGCTGGCCTCGGGAGGTTGGCCCGACGCGCCTACGCTGTTCTGGATTGTCATCGCCATGGTTGGCGCTCGCAGTGCGGCGATGACCTTCAACCGCCTCGCCGACCGGCAGATCGATGCGGAAAACCCAAGGACGAAGATGCGTGCACTGCCGACCGGTGAGATTACCGTGAGTTTTGCGGTGCTCTTTACCGCAGCTACCGCAGCGCTGTTCGTAGGTGCGGCCTGGAAGCTGAATCCCCTTTGCTTCAAGCTCTCGCTACCGGTTCTGGCCATTCTGTTCTTCTATTCCTATACGAAGCGCTTCACTTCCTATTCTCACCTCGTGCTTGGCATCTGCCTGGGCATGGCTCCTTTGGGCGCCTGGATTGCCGTGCGCGGTGACGTGGCGCTGACGCCGGTTTTGCTATGCTTGATCGTCACGCTCTGGACAGCCGGATTCGACATTATCTACGCTTGCCAGGACGTGAAGTTCGACGAGCGCAAGCCGCTCTTCTCGCTGCCAAAGCGGTTGGGGGTGCGCGGCGCCTTGCGAGTTTCTTCGGGCGCGCACGTTGTCATGCTGTTGCTGCTGCTAGTGCTGTTCGTTCGTGAAGGGCTTGGGTGGGTCAGCCTGGCAGGCGTGCTGCTGGTGGCTGCCCTGCTTTGGTACGAACACAGCCTTGTTCGGCCCGACGATTTGTCGCGAGTGAATGCTTCCTTCTTCACCGTAAACGGATGCATCAGCGTGCTGTTGCTGCTGGCGGTGGGATTGGACAAACTGACTTCGTGGTAAGCCAACTGGGACCCGGAGCCTGCGAGGGACAACGGGTGGTAGAACCTGGGGGAAACTTATCGTTGAAGCCTCTCTCTTTTACTTTGGTGGTGTTCGCCATGGCCCTAAAGGCACAAAGCTCCGAACCGGTTCGCGATCAAGCGCGCTCCATGGTCATCAGCCGGTTCGGTATCGTGGCCACGAGCCAGACCTTGGCCTCTGAGGCCGGGGCGCAGGTGCTCGAGGCGGGAGGGAACGCGATCGACGCCGCGATTGCCGCGAACGCTGTCTTGGGTCTGGTAGAACCCAACAGCAACGGGATCGGTGGCGACCTGTTCGCCATTGTCTACGAAGCCAAGAGCGGGAAACTGCATGGGTTGAACGCCAGCGGCTGGTCGCCTTCGGGCCTGACCCGTGAGTTCCTCGGGTCCAAGGGCATCACGCAGATGCCTTACCTTGGCATCCACTCGGTGACGGTGCCCGGCTGTGTGGCGGGCTGGGAGGAGCTGCGCAAACGGTTTGGAACCCTGCCACTCTCCAAATTGCTGGCGGCGGCCATCTACTACGCTGAAGAGGGATTTCCGGTGACGGAGATCATTGCAAGTAGCTGGGGCACGCCCGCCACCGTGGACTTCCTAAGGAGTCATGCCAACTCCAAGAATACTTACCTGCCCGGCGGCCATGCCCCGGAGACGGGAGAGGTCTTTCGCAATCCCGATCTCGCAGCGTCTCTCCGCTCGATTGCCTCGCATGGCCGTGACGGGTTCTACAAAGGCCGGGTGGCAGAGGCGATGGTCGCGATCTCCCAGCAGATGGGCGGCACGCTGGCCGAAGCGGATCTGTCCGAATTTCATCCCGAGTGGGTTGAGCCCATGATGACGACCTATCGGGGCTGGAAGATTTACGAGGTTCCGCCTAACGGCCAGGGGATTGCAGCGCTGTCAATGCTGAATTTGATGGAACGCTTTCCCTTGCCCGAGTACGGCCACAACAGCGCCAAGGCGTTGCATGCGATGATTGAGGCTAAAAAGCTGGCTTACGCAGACCTGCTGCGCTATGTGGGAGACCCGAGGTTCTCGAGGATTCCCGCCGCGGAGATGCTCTCCAAGGAGCTTGCGGCCGAACGAGCCAAGCTGATTCGACCCGACCGGGCCAGTTGCCGGGTGGCACCCTCCGAGCTGAAGCCGATGACCCGGGTCCACGGTGGAGATACCATCTACCTGTCGGCGATCGATAAGGCCGGCAACATCGTGTCCTTCATCCAGAGCAACTACGCCGGTTTCGGCTGCGGCCTGGTACCTCCCAAAACGGGCTTCATGCTGCAGAACCGCGGTGCGTTGTTCACGTTCGAGCGGGACCATCCCAACGTTCTTGCGCCGCGCAAGCGGCCACTGCACACCATCATCCCGGCGTTCATGGAGAAGGATGGCGTTCGCATCGGCTTCGGGATCATGGGAGGTTGGAACCAGGCTCAAGCTCATGCCCAATTCGTTTCCAAGGTGGTCGATTTCGGGATGAGCATCCAGGCTGCGCTGGAGACACCTCGCTTTACGAAGCACACCTTCGAAGGGTGCGATGTGGGGCTCGAGCGGCGCATCCCCATTTCGGTGCGCCAGGAGCTCGAACGGATGGGCCACGAGGTGGAAGACCTTCCTCCTTACTCTGGGATGGTGGGAGGAGGCCAAGCCGTCATGCGCGACGGGAAGGGCGTTAACTATGCTGGCTCGGATCCACGCAAGGATGGCGCCGCAGTACCGGAAGGGCCTCCTGTCTTCGGAAACCAGGTCGGGCGGTCTTGCGTTGTCAGAACCCCGTGAAGCCCCCTCACGCGATGCAGGCGTCCTTGCGCGGGCATGTTCGTTGAGCGCCACGCAGACGTTCAGGAGCGCGACCCACCAGGGAGCGCTCGAGTTCGACAAGCCCTCTCTACCAGACCGGGAAAGATGACAAGCGATCCAACCTTCCGAGATAGGGAAAAGGCGCGCGAACTGTGGCAGGAAGGCGTGCAAGAACTGACGGAGGGGCGCGTCCACTCGGCAGTGGACTGTTTCAACCAGAGCCTGTTGTCGTGTCCAACGGCGGAAGGCTATACCTACCGGGGCTGGGCGGTTTCGTTTCTCGGCATGTTGGAGCAGGCCGTCGAGGACTGCCATCGCGCGATTCGGGTCGATCCAGAGTTTGGCAATCCGTACAACGACATTGGCGTCTACATGATGAGGCTCGGCTTGCTCGACGACGCCATCCCCTGGCTGGAGCAGGCGAAGCTTGCGAAGCGCTATGAGCCTCGCCATTTCCCCTACTTGAACCTGGGTCATGTGTACCGCGCCAAGGGCGATCAGGGACGAGCGCTCGAGGAGTACGTCAAAGCCCTGGAACTGGACCCGGGCAATACAGTCGCTCTGGAGGCGATCGCGAACCTCGACTTGAAGGTGGACTAAACCCGACGATCTCGCCAAAGTCGCGGTTGGGCTACCGAACAACAGCGCGGGTCCAACAAGCATGGCACTATCCATCCAGAACCCGTTATTCCTCCTGCCAGGCAGCGTGTCGGCTTCTCCCGTTGCGTCTCAGACGCCGCACTTCCGATCGAGCCGGTTGGCCCAGCTCACCTTTGGCAACGGAAGGCGAGTCGACTTCCCCATTGTGTTCGCCCCGATGGCGGGCCTCTCGCACGTCGCTTTCCGGCAAGTGGTCCGTTCTTATCTTCCCGCGGGAGCCCAGGCGGTGCTCTTCACAGAGATGCTGTCGACGAGGCTCCTTCCAAAGGAGGACGTGGGACACACTCCCCAGACCCAAGTGGCTCCGGGCGAACAGGACCTCGTCCCGCAGCTTCTTGGCAATGACGAGCGGCTGATCGCGCAGTCACTCGAAAAACTGCAAGCCATTAGCCCTGCCGGCATTGACATCAACATGGGCTGCCCCGTCAGCAAGGTTTTGAAGCACAACTGGGGCGTGGCGTTGATGGGCGACATCGGCTATGCCGAGAAAGTGGTGCGCCAGACGCGGCGGCTGACAACACTTCCGCTGTCGGTCAAGATGCGCACCGGACTTACGGACGATCCCGAATACCTGGTGGATTTCGCTCGAATGCTCGAGGAAGCCGGAGCCGATTGGATGACGCTGCATCCCAGAATTCAAGCGCATCACCGTAAAGGGAGCGCCAATTGGAGCTACATTGCGCGCGTCCGCGAAGCGGTCCGTGTTCCGGTGGTTGGCAATGGAGACATTCAAGAAAGCAGCGACGTGTTGCGCATGCACATGGAGACGGGGTGCGACGGCGTAATGGTGGCTCGCGCTGCCACCGCACGGCCCTGGATCTTTTGGCAGGTCGGAGAAGCCCTGGGGTTACCACCGCCCTCAGGCCGCGAGAACGAACGTGCTCCGCGCAGTCCGGCTGAGGAAGGGCTCGAATCTGGCAGGGCACTCAACCGCTTTTGCGACGAACTGGAAAAGCACTTCCTGCCGGAACAGCAGCTTCCGCGCCTTCGTCTATTCCTTGCTTGGGGCCACAAGTGGCTCTTTTTCGGCCATTACCTCGGCACTCGCGTGAACCGATGCGCCGATCTGCCGGCGGCCCGCAAGGTGATCGACGCATTCTTTGCCGAACCCAAGACGCTGCAGCCTCGCACCTCCTTGCAGTAACCGGCGGATCCGCCCACGACTGTCTCGCAGCTGGGGCCCCCGAGCAGCCATTCTCTTGAAAAATGCGGGCCCCTCACCCATAATCGGCTGCGCTCAAGCAGTGGTGGAGGCCCTTGCATGGAAAAGCCGTACTATCGTCCCCGCAGGCTGCGCCGCAACGAAGCCATCCGCGCGATGGTCCGTGAGACCCGCCTGTCGCCGAGCCACTTGATCTATCCGCTCTTTGTCTGCCCGGGAAGCGGCGTTCGAAAAGAAATTGGCTCGATGCCAGGCGTCTTCAACTTCTCGATCGACGTTCTCGTCGAGGAGTGCCGTTCGGTCAGCGCACTCGGCATTCCGGCTGTCTTGCTATTCGGGTTGCCTTCCGCCAAAGACGAAGTCGGCAGCGACGCCTACTCCGAAGACGGCATCGTGCAGCAGGCGGTTCGTGCCATCAAGACGGCAGTCCCTCCGCTGCTGGTCATCACCGACCTGTGCCTCTGCGAATACACGTCGCACGGCCATTGCGGGCAGTTGCGCGACGGCGACGTGGCCAACGACGAAACGCTGAAGTTGCTGGCCAAAGCCGCTCTGGCTCAGGCGAAGGCTGGCGCCGATCTCATTGCGCCCTCCGACATGATGGATGGCAGGATTCGAGTGATCCGCGAGGCCTTGGACCAACAAAACTTCGAGCACATCGCTATTCTGTCTTACGCCGCCAAGTATGCCTCCGGGTTCTACGGACCCTTCCGTGAAGCGGCCGATTCGGCGCCTAAGTTCGGCGACCGGCGCTCGTACCAGATGGATCCGGCCAATCAGCGCGAAGCGATTCGCGAAGTTGCGCTCGATATCGAGGAAGGCGCCGACATCGTCATAGTGAAACCGGCCATGCCTTATCTGGACGTGATCTATCGAGTGAAGACGGAGTTCGATTTGCCTGTCGCGGCTTACCAGGTGAGCGGAGAGTACGCCGCTCTGGTCGCGGCGCACCGCAACGGCTGGCTGGATCGCGAGCGCACGATCCTGGAAGCGCTAACGTGCATCAAGCGAGCCGGTGCGGATCTGATCATCACCTACTTTGCCAAGGACGTTGCTCACCTGGTGGGGTAAGCGGGCCAAAGAGCTGCCACGAGGGCGAAACGAAGCAAGCCTGCTCTGAGAATCCGTGCCCGCTTTCGGCGAAGCTGGGTTTCATCGGGATTGGCTTGCCGGGTTTTCCCGAAACTGCGTGCTGCTCTTGGCGTCCAGGCGGTTCGATTGAGGGCTTGATGGGAGGTTGGTCTTGTGCGAGAAATCGAAACAGCTCTTTGACAGAGCCAAAGAAGTGATTCCAGGTGGTGTGAACTCACCCGTGCGGGCCTTCAAGGCGGTCGGTGGGGATCCTTTATTCATCGCCAAAGGCGCCGGATCTCATTTGGTCGATGTCGATGGCCATGAGTACATCGACTACGTGGGTTCCTGGGGACCCTTGATCCTCGGGCACTGCCATCCCGAAGTGATGGAAGCCCTGGCGAAGGTGCTGGAGACGGGGACAAGCTACGGTGCGCCGACAGAGCGCGAGATTGAGCTGGCAGAGCTGATTTGCGAAGCCTTTCCTTCGATCGAGAAAGTTCGTCTCACGAACTCCGGAACCGAAAGCACCATGGCCGCGCTGAGGTTGGCCCGAGGTTTCACGGGCCGGTCGATGATTCTGAAGTTCGAAGGCTGTTACCACGGCCACGGCGATAGTCTGCTCGTCAAGGCGGGCTCGGGCGTGGCAACTCTGGGTCTTCCCGACAGCCCCGGCGTGCCTCCCGATTTGGCCAGGTTGACGCTCACTTGTCCGTTTAACGATCTGGCCAGCGTGGAGTCCATGTTTGCACAGCACGGGAAACAGATTGCCGCCGTCATCCTGGAGCCGGTGGTCGGAAACATGGGCTGTGTTCCCCCTCGTGCCGGATTCCTGGACGGATTGCGCAAAGTGACCGAGGCTCATGGGTCGCTGCTGATCTTCGACGAGGTGATGACTGGGTTTCGCGTTGCCTATGGAGGTGCTCAAGAGCGCTTCGGCCTTCGGCCAGACTTGACCACGCTCGGCAAAGTCATTGGCGGCGGGTTGCCCGTAGGCGCGTATGGTGGCAGGCGAGAGATTATGGACCACATCGCGCCGGTGGGCCCTGTCTATCAGGCAGGCACCCTGTCGGGGAATCCGCTAGCGGTCACGGCCGGCATCACGACGTTGAAAGTTCTCAAGCGGCCAGGCACTTACGAAACGCTCGAACAGAGGTCGCGCCTGCTGAGTGAAGGCATGCTGCAAGCGGCTCACCAGGCGGGCGTACCCGCGACGGGAAACCGCATCGGCTCGATGTTCACGCTCTTCTTCACCGACGAACCGGTGGTCGACTGGCCAACAGCCAAAACATCGCACACCGAGTTGTTTGCCGCGTTCTTCCGCAGCATGCTCCAAAACGGAGTCTATCTAGCTCCCAGCCAATTCGAAGCCGGCTTTCTCTCGACCGCTCACAGCGAGAGCGACATCGACACCACGCTGGCTGCCGCCCGAAAAGCCTTCGCCCAAACGGCGAAGCGAGGCGCTTGATGGCGGCGGCCTTCGAGAGCCAAAAAGGAATCCTGCACTGCGAGGGCTGTTCGCTGAAGCAACTCGCCAGAGATATCGGGACACCGTTGTATGTCTACAGCCGGAACGCGCTCGTCGACAACTTCCGGCAGTTCGATCGCGCGTTCGGTGAATTCCCTCATTTGGTCTGCTTCGCGGTCAAGGACACTTCGAATCTCAGCCTGCTCAGACTCTTCCGTGACCTTGGCGCCGGGTTTGACATCGTTTCTGGCGGAGAGCTGTTCCGCGCGCGTCAAGTGGGCGCCGACCCGCAAAAGGTGGTCTTCTCGGGGGTAGGGAAGAAGAATGTTGAAATCGACTACGCCCTGAACAGCAACATTCTCCTGTTCAACGTCGAATCCAAAGCCGAGCTCGATGCTATTGAAGCTCGCGGCAAGACACTCAACATCAAGGCTCGGGTGGCAATTCGGGTCAATCCCGACATCGATCCGGATACCCACCCCCACATTGCGACGGGTCTTCTGCAACACAAATTTGGCATCGGCGTCGAGGAAGCTTTGCCGCTGTACCGGCATGCAGCATCGCTGAGTTTTGTGGAGCCCGTGGGGGTCAGCTGCCATATTGGTTCTCAAGTCACAACCTTGAATCCCTTCGTGGAGGCCACCCAGCGCGTCCTCAAGTTAGTCGAGGAGCTGAATGCTTCGGGCATCCGGTTGAGGTACATCGATCTCGGCGGCGGCTTGGGCATTCGCTATCGCGACGAATGCCCGCCCACCGTTTTCGACTACGCCGCCGCACTGACCCGCTTGCTGGCAGGCCGTCCGGAAACTCTGATTCTGGAGCCAGGACGAATCCTCGCCGCAGATGCGGCTGTTCTGTTAACCGAGGTTCTCTACCTGAAGCAGAGCCAGGGGCGCCAGTTTGTGGTGGCAGATGCGGGCATGAACGACCTGCTTCGGCCCGGATTGTACGGCGCGTTTCACGACATCGTTCCGGTAGAAGCGACTGAGCGCGACGCGGTTGTTGCCGATGTTGTCGGCCCCGTTTGGGAAACGACAGACTATCTGGCCCGCGACCGTTCGCTGCCACAAGTTCAAAGCGGGGAGGTTCTGGCAGTCAAGGACGCGGGCGCCTACGGGTTCACCCTCTCTTCGAACTATAACTCGCGTCCGCGAGCCGCTGAGGTCTTGGTGGATTCGCAGAGCTACCACGTCATCCGCAAGCGCGAGAGCTATGAAGACCTGGTGAGGGGGGAGAAAGGGTTTTAGATCTAGAGTGGAGTGACCCGCCTGGCTCCAGCGAGAGATAAAGGCCCATGGGTTTCTCGTTCCTTGACTACCTGATCGTCGGCACCTATCTGCTGGGGGTGACGATCGCCGGCATCCTCATTGCTGGCCAACAGCGCTCGTCGCACGACTATTTCCTCGGTGGCAAGGAAATGTCCTGGTGGGCGGTTGGCTTTTCGATTGTCGCCAGCGAAACCAGCACTCTCACCTTCATCAGCATTCCCGGCCTGGCGTACTCCAGCAACTTGCACTTTTTGCAGCTGGCCTTCGGCTACTTCATTGGGCGGCTGTTGGTCAGCGCCTTTTTCATTCCTGCGTACTACGCAGGCGACCTGGAAACTGCCTACGATTTCATCGGCAAACGCTTCGGCCTGCCGCTGCGCCGATTTGCATCTTCCGTTTTCATTGTCACGCGCGTGCTGGCTTCCGGAGTTCGCTTGTTCGCCACCGCCATTCCCGTTCATTTGATCACAGGTCTAGACTACGCTGCCTGCATTCTGCTCATCGGAGTGTTCACGCTGGCTTATACGTATCTGGGCGGGTTGAAAGCCGTGGTGGCGATGGACGTCGTCCAGATGTTCATCTATCTGGGTGGCGCTGCGGCTTCGATGGCACTCATCCTGAACCACCTGCCCAACGGCTGGGCCGACGTGCTGCGGTACGCTACCCAGAACGGCACGAACAAATTCCAGGTCGTCAATCCTTACTGGGGAGGCGACTTTCTTGGCTTTTTGAGCGCACCGTACACGCTGGCTGGAGGCTTGCTCGGCGGTACGTTTCTGACGATGGCATCGCACGGGACAGACCAGCTGTTGGTGCAACGGCTGCTGGGCTGCAAGACTCGCTGGGATAGCCAACGCGCCCTGATGCTGGATGCAGCGTTCATCGTTCTCCAGTTCGCATTTTTTCTCGTGTTGGGCCTCTGTTTGTTCGCCTTTTACGACGGCGTGGCTTTCCATCGGCTGGGCTTGAAGTCCTCAGACGAGGTTTTCCCAAAGTTCATCGTCGAAAACCTTCCCACTGGCATCGCGGGTCTGGTGGTGGCCGGCGTTCTGGCTTCTGCGATGGGCACGTTGTCGTCGTCCATCAGCTCGCTGGCCTCATCGACGTACCTCGATCTGTTCAAGCGGACGTCGCTCGGCCATTCACTCAGCGAGAAACAGGAAGTGGTATGGTCGAGGGCCTTCACACTGCTGTGGGGAATTCTGCTGATCGGGGGCGCCATGCTGTTCAGGGACACGCGCAACCCCGTTGTCGAGCTGGGATTGAAGATCGCTTCTTTCACCTACGGCGGCTTGCTCGGAACTTTCTTTCTTGGACTTTGCTTTCCGCGCGCCACGCAACGCGATGCTGCTGCGGGATTCGTCGCCGGACTGGCTGCGATGGTTCTGGTCCTCTCCTACAGCCGCATCGACTTCACCTGGCACACGCTGATCGGTTGCGCGGTAACGATTGCCGTTGGGAACCTCGCTTCGCTCGGACGCCGAAGAGCATCCTAGTGCGGAGTTTCTAGCCGCGAAGAACAGCCAGGAGTTGACCACTGAGGCAACGCTTTCGTTTTTCGCTGGTTTGGGTGAACTACGGAAGAGGCTGCGAAGTCGAGGTGGCCGGCGCCCCGACATTGAAACGGATGACCTGGTCTTGGTTGACGAAGTAGAAGCGAGTGCCACTGGCAGCGATTCCGGAAGAAACCGCCGGCTCAGCGGATGCGGTGAACTCCAAGGCAGGGTCCGCTCCAGGATCGGACTCGAACAGATAGCCGCTCTTGCTGCCGGAGGCCAGAACGTTATCGATGACGCTCTCAGCGCCGAGGCCGGTCAAGGTTGTGTAGGCACCTTGCGTGTGGCGATAGGCCATTTGGCCACTTGAGATCGCCCGCAAGGACGCTACAGAGGATGCTTCGTTGGCCGCCCGCCTGGCTCGTAACAGGTTCGGAATCGCGACAGCAGCCAGAATGAGCACTACGGCAACAACAACGAGCAGCTCGATCAAAGAGAACCCGAGGTATCGAGGCGGTCTGGAACGCATGATCTCTTTCCCTGTGAGCGCGAACAGCAACGGCGTTTCCCTGCCTGAAGCGATCGTTGATTCGGATATGTGATCGTCAGTTCGGGTTCTGATCGTTAGCTCGGAGTTGGGTTGAAGCGCCGCTCGTCAGCCGTCTTCGAGCTGCAAGCGCCCTCGGCGTGCGCCTGTTTTGGCCCCATTGCGCCTGTTGCGTCGGGTTCCCTTGAATTGTTCATTTTGGCGTTGGGGTCTTCCGCCGGCTCCCAGCTCGAAGTGATGCAGCTTTCTTCCCGGCGCGGGACTCTCCAATCAGGCGTCGGCCGGATGCCGTGCTATGTGGCGCTGGCTTTCGGCTCCGTGTTTCACCAAACCAAGCTCCAGATGAGGCGGCTTCGGCAGCCGCTTGGCGCGCGGCGCAGCCGCAATGCCATTGACGTTGACAACGCGCCGTCTCCCGACGGGTGTGCGACATAAAAGTTACAGTTGGCGGGTTTTCTTTTTTTGTGTCATATTTCTGAGCGTGTACTAACGCTCAGAAGGAGGCACAGATGTCTGACTCGCTTTCGGATTTGGAGATCAAACGGTCCATGCTTCTGGAGGAGTTCCGCAGTCTGACCGATTTTCGGCCGGGCTCGATTACAGCCGTTGTTCGGCGCTGCGGTAAGCCGACTTGCCATTGTTCG
>VFZK01000069.1 GCA_016871215.1 Acidimicrobiia bacterium
CCGGCCGCAAAGTAAACTCGAAACTGCCTATTACAAAGCTGATGCTTCCATCCGCAACATCATTGAACTTCTGGAGGCCGCCTGAACTTTGTTGAACTGTTTTTGTTGATGATTAAAGAGGTAAGAACCTAAAGGACGTGGAAGGTCCCATGCGGCGTTTTCTTGACGCTGCAGCCGTGCTTGAAGCCAAACTGGCAACGCTGCTCGTGCAACTGCCTCCCTTTCTGCGGAAGGACTCATCGGCGCTTGAAGCGTTTCTGGCGACCTACTCGAGCCAGGCTCGGCTCGCCTTCGAGTTCCGGCACGCTTCGTGGTTTTCTGACGAGATTCTGGAGCTGCTGCAGAAGCATCGCGCGGCGCTGGCGGTGGTAGAGAAAGAGGAAGGCGACAGTGCCGAGGCGCCCCGACAAGCCACCGGGCCGTTTGTTTACATGCGGCTGCGCAAAGGGAACTACTCGAACGCTTAGTTGGCGGATTGGGCCAAGTGGATTGCCGCGCAGCCAGCCGACGTCTTCTGCTACATCAAGCACGACGAGGAAGCACCTCTGCTCGCCAACCGGTTGCTGCAGGTCCTTCGCACCGGCTGAATCCGGTGTGCCAGTCTTTGGTGCAATCTCCACGGTTGCCGGGCTGCTGGCTACAAGGCACGACGCTGTATACGCGGCTTGGAGGGTACGACGCGATTTCTGCGGTGGTGGAGGACTTTGCCGGACGGCTGCTGAACGATCCCAAGCTGGCCAAGTTCTTCGGTGCCATGAGCACCGATACGCGAAAGATGTTCGTTCAGAAGAACAAGAACCTGGTTTGCAACGTCACGGGCGGTCCTTGTGCGGTCATCAGCTGCCCAGCCAAGCAGACGCACGCTGGCTTGGGCATCGGAGAGACCGAGTTCAATGCCGTGGTCGACCACCTCGTAGCAGCGTTGAAGAAGTCCAATGTTCCGGCGAAAGAGCAGAAAGAGCTTCTCGCGATTATTGGATCGCTTAAGCCCGACATTGTGGAAAAGAAATAGAGTCGTCGGAGCAGTTGAGCACCGTCCTGTCAGGGCCAATTCGGAACGACGTACACCAAGCAGAACGGTGCTACGGCTAACGCAATACTGGGCGGACGCGACTTCTTGCTTCAGCAGAATTGGATCAATCAAGGTCGCGGCCGTTGTGGGATGAGCCTCCAGTAGCTTGATCTGGGGCCGGGATACCGAAAAGACCACCGTTTGTTTCCAGCCTCATCTGGCGAATCCAAGCCACGCTCGACATCGAGCGCGGCTTGGGCCTCAGCAGCGTGCTCTCCCCAAAGCTTCTTCTGGCTCCTGAAACTCGCAACAGGTAAAGTGTGGATCGCAGGCTTAGAGAGTGTTTAAAAAGGCCCCCTTTGGTTCGTAGTCCCGCCTTTAGGCGGAAGGAAATGCTGTGATTCCGGCTAAAGCCGGGACTACAAACGTAGCTGACTCCTTGAACCAGGCCTTTCTAAACACCCTCTTAGCACCGCTACTCGCAAGTACCCCCGCGCCGGCTTCTGGCATCGGCTTTTGCTCGGGGCTCTCGCTCGTGGGAGTTTCGTGAGTCATTCAGGCCAGCGTCTCGAAGCGAAGCGTCCTTATGGTGAGCCCAGTTCCAGGTACCGCCGACTCTTCACTCAAGGTCGAAAGGATCCTTGTGTTTCGCGGCGGTGCCATTGGCGATTTTATCCTCACCGTCCCGGCCATTGCTGCGCTGCGGCAGCGGTTTCCTGGCGCCTGGATTGAAGTGTTTGGATATCCGCACATTGCGCGATTAGCGCAGGCTGCGGGTCTCGTGCACCGTGTGCAGGATCTTGAGGCGCAGCCAGTGGCGAGGCTCTTCGCGACGGATGGTGAACTCTCGCCAGAGCTGCGGGCCTGCCTTTCCGGGTTCGACCTCGTCGTGTCTTACCTTTCGGATCCTGACGCGACCTTACAGCGTAACGTGCGAGCGCAAATGCAGGGTTGCTTCATTCAGGGGCCGCATCGTCCGGAGCAAGCGCAACGGCTTCACGCGACGCAGGCTTATTTGCGGCCGCTCGAGCAACTCGGCATTCTCAAGGCTGATCCAGTAGCCCGGTTGTCGATCCGGCGTCAAGCGCCAACTCGGAAGCTGGCTGTGCACCCCGGTAGCGGCAGCGAGCGTAAGAACTGGCCCGAGGCTCAGTGGCGGCAACTGATGGGCCGGCTGATCGAGTGCTCGCCGATTGACTTGCTGTTGGTAGGTGGTGAAGCCGAAGGCCGACGCCTGGAACGGCTGGCAGAAGGGATGCCGGTTGAGCGATTCGAGCTGGCGAAGAATGTGCCGCTGGTCGAACTGGCGGAACGAATTCAGTCCTGTGTGGCGTTTGTGGGCCACGATTCGGGAATAACCCACCTGGCAGCTGCCGTAGGCGTGCCTTGCCTTGCGTTGTGGGGCGATACCTGCGAGGAGATTTGGCGCCCATTGGGCGAACGCGTGACGTTGCTGAAAGAAGGGGCCGGCCTCGCCCACTTGAGCGTCGAGCGGGTTGCGAGTGCGATCCGAACTCTGCTTTCGAGTTGTCCCTAACTTGGATGAACCGGTTCGTTTCGGCAGCCACGACTGAATGCGAATGGCACACGGATTCCCGCTCCGGCGGAAACAACGACTGGAGGTTCGTCGCATCGACCAACGGGGAGATATGAAGGGTGAAGCCTGGGTTGGTGGGTGCCTTTAGTACGTTCGCTCCAGCAGCTCACGCGGGTCCACTGAGCTCATTGCAGAACGAGAACGCTCGATAGCCGGGGTGGTTTGTTGCGTTACCGCGCTTCCTTCCAACGGCCACGCGTGAAGTCGGGGAACTTCGCAGGCGCACTACCTTGGGCGACCGACATTTCACTCAGCGGACCGGGAGCACTCCAGGCAGCGGCATCGTACACGTCCATGTCTGGCGCCAACCCATCTTTCATGCACTGCATCAGGCGATAGTTCATGATGAAGTCCATCCCCCCGTGTCCTCCCAGCTTACGCGCCAGCTCGCCGGCCTTCTTCCATAACGGGTGTTCATACTGAGCCTTGTAGGTGTCGAGGGTCGTCCATTGTTCGCCACCCTCCTGCCCGTCGATGCAGATCCGAGGCGGGTAGTCGCGAAAGGTGCCCTGCGTGCCGGAGATCAGATTGATGCGATCGTAGGGCCGGGGCGTCGTCACGTCGTGCTGCAGCATGACGGTGCGCCCTTTGGCCGTCTTGATAAGGCTGGTGTTCATGTCGCCGCAACGGTACGTTTCTTTCCATTTAGGATCGCCCGCCGGAACATGCTTGGCACGGTAGGCGGAGAGCCCAACCTGTGGGGAACTCATCGACACGAGGTATTCGAAACGGTCTCCCCGGTTGATGTTCATGTAGTTGGCGACAGGGCCGAGACCGTGGGTGGGGTATAGATTGCAGTCGCGTTTCAAGTGC
The DNA here is from genome assembly GCA_016871215.1 of Acidimicrobiia bacterium. Lineage (GTDB taxonomy): Bacteria > Acidobacteriota > Terriglobia > Versatilivoradales > Versatilivoraceae > VFZK01. Next base: position 3,423 of record VFZK01000069.1, read on the forward strand.
TCGAAGCGGCGCCACAAACCTTCGCCGCTATTCGAGAACAGGATATCGCGAAGATTGTGGATATACGCGGCTTCTCCGTGAACGATTTCACCAAAGACGCCCGCGCGGACCATGTTGAGCACCAGCATTTCGTTGTAGCCGTAACAGCAGTTTTCCAGCATGACACAGTGCCGGCGCGTCTTTTCGGAAGCTTCCACCAGCTCCCAGCACTCTTTCATCGTGGTGGCAGCGGGAACTTCAACCGCCGCATGCTTGCCGTTGTTGAGAGCTGCCAACGCCATGGGCACATGCCAGGTCCAGGGCGTAGCGATGTAGACGATATCGATATCCTCCCGCTTGCAGAGGTTCTCGAAATCGCGTTCGCTGTTGTGGTAGAGCGCTGGTGTTTTCTGGCCCGACTTTTCGACCATCGCCTGAGCTTTGAGGACGGCGTCCTTGCCGATGTCGCAAATCGCTGTCACCTGGACGCTATCTACGGCGAGAAGATCGCGCAGCAAGCTTCTGCCTCTGCCTCCGACTCCCAAGATGCCGACCCGCACGACGTCCCGAGCGGCAAATTTCATCCCCACCACAGTGTCGTGCTTTGCCGAGGGTTCGTTCGAGGCCCGCTTGCCCATCGGCGAAGCCAAGGTTTCATGGCCTGGGTACAGGCCAGCTAGACCGAGACTGCCCATGGCAACCGTGGCCGACTTGAGTAGGTCTCTGCGGGTTACGTTCGAGTCCTTTTTGGCGTCCATGATTGTTTCCTCGAGGCTCAAGTGATCAGATACAATGCCGGTTCTCTCGAGAGAGCGTGGGAGCATTGGCTTGTTGCGGCAATGGGATGCTTCGATGGCGCGCTCTCTAACTCCGGCCAGGATGGGTTGAGCTGGCCGGGTATGCGTACCGTATTTCCAAATTCTCACTGTGTCAAAGCCTTCTTGGCGTCTTGAAACTTGGGAGTGGCGCACCGCCGGTGTCAGGTTGCAGACCTGCAAACGGCGGTGGATTTGGGTGACCGGGTCGCGAGATTGTGGCCCAGGCACATCCGTAAGGCTGAGGAGCTGTTGGCGATGAAATTGGACGGAGAAGTGGCGATTGTCACCGGCGGTGGGCGTGGACTGGGACGTTCGTTGGCGATCGGTCTGGCCCGTGCTGGAGCTGATGTGGTGCTTGCTTCAAGAGATTCGGAGAGACTGCGCGAAGTGGCTGAGGAGGTGGCTGCGCTCGGAAGAAACGCATTGGCGGTTGCAATGGACCTTGCGGACGAGGCTTCGATTGGGGACATGGTAAAGCAGACGCTGGCCCGATTTGGCAAGATCGACGTTCTGGTAAACAACTCGGGCATCGTGACACCCTTTCGCGAAGTCCGCGATTTGCCAACCGATGAATGGGATCGGACCTTCGCCATCAACCTGCGCGGAACGTTTCTCTGCTGCAAAGCAGTATTGCCTGCCATGATGGCGCGCCGCCGGGGAAAGATTGTTAATCTTGCCGCCGGCGTGGTTGACGAGCGCGTGCACGTCGGCATGAGCGCCTATTGCGCTTCCAAAGCGGGCGTCATCAATTTCACTCGCCAGCTTGCGGCCGAAGTTCGAGAGTTTGGCCTCAACGTCAATTGTCTGGACCCTGGCGCTGTCAAGACCTCGATGGCGGAGCAGTTTGAAGTGAATGAAACGAACCGGCAGTGGCTCCTCCGGCAGCAAACGGTTGAAGATGACGTGCGGCGTTTTCGCGATGAAGGTGACATTGTGCCACTCCTGCTCTTTCTGGCTTCCGACGAATCGCGTGCCCTGAATGGCCGTTTTCTTCAGGTGTCGTCCAAAGGCAGTCCCAAATACCTTCAACTCTAACGCTGGCTTCAAGGAGGCAACTGTGCGCCTGACCGGAATTCTTCCAGCCCTGATGACGCCTTACGACTCGAGTGGGAAAATCTCGGAACCCATGCTCTGCCGAATGGTGTCGCACTACGTTCAGACCGGCGTCGATGGGCTGTACGTGTGCGGTGGCACCGGGGAAGGAGTGCTGCTTAGCGTTGCCGAACGCAAGCAGGTGGCGGAGGTCGTCGTTCGTGAAACGCGCCACCGAGTTCCCGTCATCATTCACGTGGGGGCGGTTAGCACTCCAGACGCTGTGGAGCTGGCCACCCACGCCGAGCGGACGAGCGCCGAAGGCGTCGCGAGCGTGCCGCCATTTTTCTATCGAGGCTCCACAGAAGCGATTTATCAACACTATGCTGCCATCGCCGAGCGGTGCGGCTTGCCGCTCTTGCTTTACAACATTCCGGCCGTGACCGGAGTTACCGTCACGCCCGACATGATGGCGCGATTCATGGAGATTCCGACTGTCATTGGGATGAAGTTTTCTTCGAGTGATCTTTTCCAGATGCACCAGATCTTGCAGTTGGATCACGGGCGGCTCAACGTGCTCTCTGGCAATGACGAGATCTTTCTGGCAGCTCTGGCCATGGGAGCTCACGGCCACATTGGGCTGACGCTGAACTTCATGCCCAAGTTGTTTGCCCAGATCTTCAGTGCGTTTCGTGCTGGAAAAATTGCAGAGGCACAGAACGCGCAGTTTCTGGCGTGCCAGTTCATCGGCGTGTTAGTGCGATACCCCGTCATTCCTGCAGCCAAGGAGATCATGCGCTGGAAGGGTTTTGACTGTGGAATCGGTCGCGGTCCGCTGGAACGGCTGACTGACGGACAGAAAGCAAGCTTGAGACGTGAGCTGGAGGCCGTTCACTTCTTCGACAAGGATCTGGGTTTGTAAGGGGAAGCCTGCTGCAGCCATGAAGCTGAGGCACCTTGCGTCCGTACTCGTCTTTGGAACCAAAGCATCAGAGGAACGGCGCAGCCAGGAATCGCGCCCCGGCGTCTTGGGAGTGTGGAAGTTGTCTCCGCTTTCACCGATGAACGAAGCGTGAATTGCGAATGTGGGGGCGGACCTCCGGGCCGCGACAGTGACTGAGCCGGGATTCCCGTTGTGGTCCAGAGGCCGCTCCCAGGTTCTGCCCGGCGCAACAAGAAGTTTCTCTGGCGAGGTTTCCCTCTGATTTGGAGGCACAGAAATGCATCAGGTTCAATATCCCGATTTTCGAGTCGAAGAGTACCAGCAGCGCTACTCGAAGTTGCGAAAAGCGATGGAGCGTTTTGGTCTGGATGCGGTCCTGATCTCTAACCGCACCAATCATCGCTATTTCTCTGGTTTCTGCGCCGAAGTCTTTGCTCTGTACCACTACTACTTTTTCGCTGTCCTGCCGAGGGAGGAAGCGCTCGAACCCGTGTTTCTGTGCACCAACGCCTTTCCGGTAGCCGCGACCACCTGGATTCAGGAGAGACGCTTCTGGGATTGGCCCAGGAACATGTACATGAGCAAAGAATCTCCTGGTGTGCAGCTGCTAGCGAAGGTGCTGTCTGAAATGGGGCTTGCGGAGGCCACACTAGGGATGGAGCTGTCGAGCGACATGCACGTCCACATGGGCGCCAGTCATCTGCTGCAACTGCGCGGCCTGCTTCCAAACGTTCAGTGGGCGGATGCCTCTGACGCCATCATGGAAGTTCGGGCCGTGAAGTCGCCAGCCGAGATTCTGCGGTTGCGCAAGGCTGCTCGCATCAGTGCCGAAGCGGTGCGGTTTGGATTCGAATCACTGGTTTCCGGGATGACGGAAGTCGAGCTGACGCAGAAGATGGCGGCGCGTTGCCATGAGTTGGGAGGGACGGACATCCGCTACATGACGAACTATGCGGGTCCGCGCCGAATGTGGGCCGATGCAACGCCAACCTACTACCCGATTCAACGTGGCGATCTCGTTCAGTTCGATGGCGGCTGTCTGGTGGAAGGCTACTGGTGCGACTTCAAGCGGATGTGCAGCGTTGGCCCGCCAAAAGACGAAGACCGCCGGGACTACGAAATTGCCCGTGAAGGAATCGAAGTCGCGACGGCGCTGCTCAAAGCGGGAGTGAAGCCGAGCGAGGTGGTCCAAGCGGCATTCGACGTCAATCGCCGGCACGGCTACGGGGGCCTCGTGGACTGGTGCCATCAAACCGGCTGGGAAGCGGTCGGTCACGGTGTTGGCCTGGACGTGCATGAGCGGCCCGGGCTCGCGTTTCACAACCACACGCCGCTGGAAGCGAACATGGTTGTCAGCATCGAGCCTTTTGTCAGCCTGAATGGCGTCTATCCTTGGCTTCAGGCTTCCGGCAAGTTTGGATTGGAGGACTCGGTCCTGATTACCGACGAGGGGCATGAGGTTCTTACCAGCGAGTCGATCATTTCGCACGATCTGTTCGTCGTCTGAGCCTCGCGGTCTACCGCCGCGTCTGAGAAGGCGACACTGCTTGTCCTCAAATTCCGCTTGATTCGCCTAACCGGGCTGAGCATCATAGCGCTGTTTCTTTTCCCCCTTGGAACGGGCAAATACGAGGCGGCAACTCAGGCTGCGGCATGAGCCACCGCACCTACAGGAAACGCTTGCCTATCGCACCCGCGCGCAAGGCGGCTTAAGTCACAACTGGAAATGCTTTGCTGTAGGAGGTCGATTCCAATGCCTCAGCTCCAGGTCTTCTACTTCTTTCTTGTGCTCATGGGGATCGTCGCACTGGTGTGCATCTGGGTGGCGCTCAGCACGCGTCAGGCTGGGGAGGTCGACACTGGCGCGGCCTACCGGTTGCGGAAAGGCTTCTTCATCGGCTTATGCAGCGTCTTTCTGGTGCTCTTGTTCATCACGCTGCCCAAGGTGCCCTATTCGGCGGAGACATCACCGCCAGACCGCGTGGTGCACGTTGTGGGCAAGCAGTTTGCGTTTGCTTTGTCCGACAATCCGATTGCGACGGACCGGGAGTGGGAGGAGGGAACGTACTCGAAGCCCGTCGAGGTTCCGGCAGGTGCTATGGTTGAGTTCCGGGTGACCAGCCTTGATGTCAATCACGGCTTCAGCCTTTACTCGCCCAGCGGCCAGCTGTTGTCGCAAACACAAGCCATGCCTGGCTACGTTAACCGGCTGCGCGCCGTTCTGGACGAGCGCGGCCGTTACGCCGTTCTGTGTCTTGAGATGTGTGGGATGGATCACCACAAGATGCGCGCCGTTCTGGACGTCAAGTAGTTTCGCGGCATTAGAGCGCTCGGCGCAGTTGCACTCCACGGGCCGTCGGGGCAATGTAGCGTGGGCATCTTGCCCGTACACGATTAGCAGTTCCCCACGGGCTGGAACTGTCCGAGGAGGTTGTACATTTTCCACGGGGACATACGCGTGACGCTTACGTGCTTATAGTGCCGCACGCCAGTGCGGCCATGTGAAGCACTGGCGTGCGGCACTACGAACGAGCACAGAGGTTCCCGTAGAAGGCACCGGCGCGTCTGGGAAAGCCGGGGAAATTGACCTGCCTGGGGTCGTCAACCAGCTCACCACAAGAATCGTCGCTTCCATGCAGAGCGCCTTCACCGCCACGGCACCGCGAAAGCGGGCTCAGGTTTTGCGCCCAGGGGAAATGAGAACACCAAATTCAGGAGGTCCCAATGGCCGACACGTTAGATTCGGCGCCCTCTCCATATCGCGGCTTGACTTTCGTTTGGATCCTGACGGTGCTGGCTCTGTTTCCGATTCTGGTGATTCTGGGCTTCTTCCTGCGCGCGCTGCAGGCCGACTACATGACGAAGCTCCGTCCTGAGTGGTTCTATGCGGTGATGACTCTGCATGGATTGGGGATGGTGGGAACCTGGTATGTGGGCAGCATGGCGGGGGTGAGCTATCTGCTCAGCCGATACGTCAAGCCCAGCGTGGTCATTTCGAGGATTGCCTTTGGCGCGACGTTGCTGGGCGTAGTGCTCCTGCTGGCCTGCACTCTGATTGGCCGTTTAGGAGTGGGTTGGTACTTTCTCTATCCTCTGCCGCTTCATTCGAAAGGTGTATGGCCCGCGTGGGCGACGGCTGCGTTCCTCGGGTCGCTAGGGGTGTTTGGCGTCGGGTGGACGATCTGGAGTCTCGATCTGCTGCGTGCCATCGCCCAGCGTTACTCCTTCAGCGCCGCCATGGCCTGGCATTATCTGCGCGGGAAGCAGAATCCGGAGGTGCCTCCGCTTGTGTTGATTGTCACCGTGAGCATGGTCTCTTCGCTGGCGGGCTTTGTGGCGGCGGTCGTGTTGCTGGTGCTCTATGTTCTCGAGTTGCTGGGCGGGTTCAACAACGACGCGCTGCTGATGAAGAACCTGACGTTCTTTTTCGGACATGTCCTGGTTAACATCACCATGTATCTCGGGGTGGCTGTCGTGTACGAGCTTCTGCCGGCCTACGCCGGACGGCCCTGGAAGACAAACAAGATCATGGCCCTGGCATGGAACACCGTGCTGTTTCTCGTAATGTTTGCCTATCTGCATCACCTGTACATGGACTTCGCCCAGCCGCAATGGCTGCAGTATCTGGGACAGATTTCTTCTTACCTGATCTCGGTTCCGGCCGCCGTCGTCTCGATCTTTGGAGCCTTGCTTCTGGTGTACCGGTCGCGCATGCGTTGGAATCTGGTATCGCTTCTGATGTGTTTCGGAGTGATGGGCTGGGCGATCGGTGGCGTGGCTGCCGTCATCGACTCCACGGTTGCGGTGAACCTCCGCTTCCACAACACGCTCTGGGTCCCCGCTCACTTTCACACGTACTATCTGATGGGAGTTGTGCTGATGATTTTGGCGTTCGCTTACTACCTGGGCGAGCAGGGGTCGGGAATCGCGGAACGCCAGGGTTTGACGAAGCTGATCGTTGCCCTGATCGTGTTGGGCGGCTACGGGTTCCTCATGATGTTTTATTATGGCGGGGCGCATTCGGTCCCTCGCCGTTACGCACACTATCCGGAGGAGGTGAGCCAGGGCATCGGTCAAGCACGGGTCGCCCTGGTGTTCATTTCTTTGCTGCTGGTTGGGTTGGCGCTTTATCTGTGGGAAACCGCGCGGCGATGCTTCAAAGCGCTCTCGGCTTCGTCCGCGTCGTCGTAGCTCAACTTCAGTGCTTCGGGCGTACGTCATTTGGTTTCGATCCGCACTTCGGGAGACGCTCTTGAGATGGAGCCTTGATTCCTTTTGCCGGACTGTAACTCTTCTTTTAGCTCTGGTGGCACGCGGTTTCGCCCAGGGTGGAACCTCGGACGCAGTCGGTCTCCCCGACGAGGCACGCTACCTCAACAACGCCTTGCCGGACATTCGAGTGCAGACGATCGAGAGGCCCGATCTCCGGCTCTCCGATTTGTGGGGAGACCAGCCGGTGCTGCTGACGATGGTGTTTGCCCGCTGCGCAGGAATCTGTTCTCCATTTCTGAGGTCTTTGAAATCGACCGTCGATCGGGTGGGCGGACTGGGCCTCGACTATCGCGTGGTTGTGCTCAGCTTCGATCCAAAAGACAGTCCTGCCGATATGGCGTCTCTGGCCAGGCATCTCGGGATACCGTCCGACGGCAATTGGGTCTTTGGCACCAGCGAACCGGCGCAGGTCCAGCGAGTTGCTGCCGGGATGGGTTTTTGGTTTACCTGGAACGCGGAGCGGGAGCAATTCGATCACCCGGCTATGATAGCCGGCGTCAGGCACGGGCAGATTCTCCGACTGCTTATCGGCGGAACCGTTGCCCCTGTGCGACTCAGGGAAGTCGTCGACGAACTGAATGGCGGCTTTGTGAAGGCCTATCCGCTGCCGGGAAAGGCACTGTTTCGCTGTTTTCAGTATGACCCTGCAACACAGAAGTACCGGCCTGACTGGGGGTTTCTACTCCTGTTCCTTCCGGGCAGTGTCGCGCTCTTTGGCACTTTCTGGATATTCCGCACGGCGCGACGCTGACCATTTCTCGCAAGGCCGTGAGTCTTCTCTAGAACATCGTACCTGCCGCAGCGTTGATTCTCGCTCGCGACGCTTCGCGGCCAAAATGGGCACGGCGGGTCAAAGCCCCCAGCGAAGAGGACGCCAGCCCAGAGCGAGAGGGATTCTGCCGATTTGGGCGCACCGCGTCGCAGAGGACGTCCGGCAGTCCTAACTCCTGAAACCGCAGCCGCAGAGCTTTTCGTTCTTCCGCAAACCAGTACCGAGTTCACCAGTGACCACCGCCTGTAGGGTGTGGCACGCAGCTTGCTATGTGCCCATCGGTGGGGAGCGCAGCCAGTGGCGGCGTTGACCGACGGGCGTGGCGATTTGCCGACCCACAAGGGCCGGATTTGGACGGAGACGTGATTCTCGAACTTGTCTGGAACTGGTATTTTGGGGATGGCTGTTATAAGGCGCTTCCTAAGTTCCGGAAGACTCAATTCTCACTCCTAGAAGGTTGTTTAGAAAGGCGTGGTTCAAGGAGTCAGCTACGTTTGTAGTCCCGGCTTTAGCCGGAACCACAGCATTTCCTTCCGCCTAAAGGCGGGACTACGAACCAAAGCGCGCCTTTTTGAACACTCTCTAAGAAGGTGACATCATGACGAAGATCGAAGTTGCGCACGGGGCGACGCTCAAGCCCATCACACGCCTGGCCAGCGAGAGGCTTGGCATCGAAGCAGGCCAGCTGGAGCCCTACGGCCACTTCAAGGCCAAGTTGTCGCTGGAGTATTTGTCGGAGTTGAAGCCGCGTCCCGGAAGCAAACTCGTTTTGGTCTCAGCCATGACTCCAACGCCCGCTGGCGAAGGGAAAACGACGGTCACCATTGGGCTGGGCGACGCGCTGAACCGCATCGGCAAGAGTGCGATGATCTGTCTTCGCGAACCCTCCTTGGGTCCCTGTTTCGGGATGAAGGGCGGCGGCGCTGGCGGCGGACGCACGCAGGTGGCTCCGATGGAAGAGATCAATCTCCACTTCACCGGCGACTTCCACTCGATTTCCTTGGCGCACAATCTGCTGGCTGCCATGGTCGACAATCACATTCACCACCAGAACCGTCTGGACTTCGACCTTCGCCGGGTGTCCTGGAAACGCGTGGTCGACGTGAACGACCGGGCGCTTCGCAAGATTGTCGTGGGGCTAGGGGGCAGTGCGAACTCCTATCCGCGCGAGGATGGCTTCGACATCTTGCTGCCTCTGAGGTGATGGCTATTTTCTGCCTGTCCCGGTCGCTGGCGGATCTGAAGAAACGGCTGGGCAACATTGTTGTCGGCTACTCGCGCAGCCAGGATCCCATTCGAGCGCGTGACCTGAAGGCCGATGGCGCCATGGCAGTGCTCTTGAAGGACGCTCTGAAACCCAACCTGGTGCAGACTCTGGAGAACAATCTGGCCTTCGTCCACGGCGGGCCATTCGCCAATATCGCACACGGCTGCAATTCGATCCTGGCGACTTCATCGGCCATGAAGATGGCGGACTACGTCTTGACGGAGGCGGGGTTTGGAGCGGATCTGGGCGCCGAGAAATTTGTCGACATCAAGTGTCGCAAGTCGGGATTGGGCCCTTCGCTAATCGTTCTGGTCGCAACGGTGCGGGCGCTGAAGTATCACGGGGGCGTCGAGAAAGAACGGTTGAACGAAGAGAATCCCGCAGCCTTGGAGAAGGGAATTGCTAACTTGGAACGCCACCTGTACAACATCCGGAACCATTACGGCCTGCCGTGCGTGGTCGCCATCAACCGCTTCACCCACGACACACCGGCGGAGTTTGCCCAGGTGAAGCGCAACCTGGCCCATTGCGAGGTGCCGGTGGTTGTTTCCGATCACTTCGCCCAAGGCGGAAGGGGAGCTGAGGATCTGGCCCGAGCTGTGGTCGAGACGCTTGACGCCGGCGTCTCCGGCTTCAGATTCGTCTATGAAGACCAGGACAGTCTTTGGGAGAAGATCACCAAGGTCGCAACAAAGATCTATGGCGCCTCTGAAGTCGTCGCAGATTCCAAGATCAAGGGCAGAATCAAACAGCTGGGCAAGGAAGGCTATGGGCATTATCCCATCTGCATCGCAAAGACCCAGTATTCGTTCTCTACAGACCCGCAACTGCGTGGAGCGCCTTCCAACCAAGTGCTGGCGATCCGGGAGGTACGGCTGGCTGCCGGGGCGGAGTTCGTGGTGGTGGTTTGTGGCGACATGATGACCATGCCAGGTCTTCCTGAAGTTCCGGCAGCCCACAGCATTGACCTGGATGAGCGGGGAAGAATTGTTGGGTTGTTTTAGGCACTTAGATTCCTGCGCCGTCTATCGGGCAACTTGTTGCGGCATTTCGCTGCAGGTCGTCGAAAAGCTCTTTGGGGGACGCTGCGGCTGTAGCGACCACCGAAATTCGGCAACTTGTGAAGACGCGGCGCTCCAAGGGGAGCGGCCCGGGATCCTAGCCAAGTCCTCGAAGTCATTCAAGCTGGGCTGGGACACTGCCGGTCATGCGAGTACTCTGCCCGTTTGGGTGGTGTCATAACCGCCGAGCAATTCCAGCTCACGCCGAAAAGCGGCTCGATGAGGCGTTTCCAGGAGCGCTTGCGTGCTCGCCCATTCCAAGGACCGTTTCGGAATCACGAGGTCAAAACGCTCGCTGACTAGAGGCAGGAAGTCCAGTCCGAAAACCCGAGCTGCCGCACGCGTAGCAATACAGTAGTCTGCTTGGCCTACGTGAACAAGCCAAGCCGCGGGAATGTGCCCGTACGCGATTTGACCATAGCCGACCACATTGGAGTTCTCATAGCCAAGGCGACCCAGTACTGCGTCGAGTAACAGCCGGCTGCCGGCACCGGTTTCGCGATTGATGAGTCGCAGTCCCTTCTGAGCCAGGTCTTCGGCCTTGCGAATCTGCCGAGGGTTGCCCTGAGCGACGACAATACGCAGCGAAATTGACTACTGTCACGGTCTTGGACGGAAACAGTTCCCTGACTGCGAGGAGATTGGATTCCCCGGTTGCCTCGTCGCGCAAGTGGGACCCCGCCACATGAATGTGTCGCTGCTTCAGCAGATCAAGGGCTTTGGAACTCGAGCAGCTGGCAATCACCATGGGGAAGCCGGCGCTCTTCAGGTGGCGGCCCAGAACTGAAAGTCCGGGATCGCACCCCGCAACGAGCAGGCGCCGCCCATACTCCTGGTCAACGACAAAAGGCTGGATGTGCGCTTTGCCTTTCTTCAGCTCCTGTTCTGCGAGGATCGCATCAGCCGGAGGAAGGTAGGAGAGCAAAGGCATGGAGGGCACTCCAACGAGACGCTTTTGGACCCGGCATAGCTGGACTGGCTGGCCCGGCTGGAGATGACTCTCCAGCGGTAACAGAACCACTTCCTGAGCTGTGGAAACGCTCGAGACAGAGCCTTCCAGAGAAAACAAGTCCTCCACCTTCACGTCCAACACCCCCGCGAGCTGCAGGGCGATAAGCGTGTTGGGACGATCGGTAATAGCTCTCGAAACCCCGTGCGGGGGCCGGGCTACACAACTGCAGACCTGATGGTGGGAAAGAGCTTCACCCTGGCTGAACGTTTTCGCCTCGGGTTTCGCGCCGAAGCGTTCAATGTCACGAATACGCCACCGTTAGGCGCTCCTAACGGAAGTTTCGGGACAGCGGCTTTCGGGAGCATCACCACAGCCCTGGACCCGCGAGTATTTGAGTTTGTCCTCAAGTTGCATTTCTAGCGCTGGCAGCAAAGGCAAGCTGAGTTTCGTGAAGACACTCGTGGCCAGACACTCGAACTGAAGATCCAGTTTTGATGAACCGAAGCGAGCGCTTCCATGACACGCAGGAGTGACCGAGTGCTCCGTCTCATGCTTGCGAACGTTGCCCCACCTCAAGTATGCTTCCGGCCGCGGAAACGCAGGCACGGTTGCTAACGATTTCCAAAAATCTACGAGTGGAGGAGAGGCATGAGAAAGCGTGCTGTAGTGCTAGCTGGATGCGTCGCCGGAGCCGCCTTGCTGGCGGGACAGGCCTTGGTGGCCCAAAAAACCAAGGGCAAGACTCGGCTTGCCGCAACCAAGCAGATCATGGCGGGAATCATGCAACCCAACTGCTCGGCTTTGGTGGCTGCTTTCAAGGGAACAAGTCCTGCCGACGACAAGGGATGGCAAACTGCTGCGCAGCAGGCCGCCCTGCTGAACGAAGTGGGCTACCTCTTGATGGACGACGGGCGTTGTCCGGACGCAGTGTGGGCTGGGGCCGCGAAAACTTTGCGGGAAGGAAGCGCCGCGGTGTTGGACGCCGTCGGGAAGAAGGATGCGGCGGCTGCGAACACTGCCATCGGGACGATGACAAGCGCCTGCAAGTCCTGCCATACCGCCCACAAGGGCAAGTAGTTCTCGCCGCCCTCGCCGCTCCTACGCGATGGCTGGGAGCGGTGAAACAAACTGAACTCCCGAGCGAAATCTGCCTTCCCTTCTCGACACTCCTCGGCGGGAGAGGGAGCCGCTGTTTCGCGGAGTTCTAATTCCTTTGCAACTTCAGGGGATCGGGACGGGGCTCCTGAGGTGCCCCCGCCCCAATCCCTCAGGTTTCAGTTGGCCTGGCGTTTTTGTCCTTTGTCAGCCAAGCCCCCGGCCTGCACCTTCCCGTCGCGCATGACGACTCCCCGATGCTCGTCTCGCCAGCGGGAGACACCCGCAAGTTCGCCCTCTCCGGCTTCTTCCTCCCGAAGCTGAATGCCACCGAGTCGAGCCGCTGGCATAGCGATCCGCTCACCTTTACCCGCCTTGGAACATCGCTTGCAGCCATGATGATCGTTGAGACGGGTGGTTCGGGTGCTGGAGAGGTCAAAAAAGTGCCTCGCGCGGCACCTCTAGCCCCTTCCCAGGGCTGCCTCTGAGGGAGATCGGTTTGCGAGGACGGCTGCTCCTTGCTGTAGACCAGAGTGGCGGCCCTCGTGTTCGGGAGGCATTTTATGGCAACAACGACATTGCCGTACTTCTATGAAACTGAGGTGGAATGGAAGGAGCAGCGCCGAGGCGGCCTGGAATCGCCCGGATTGGCGCCACTTCAGGTGGCTTCGCCGCCTGAATTTCAGGGGCATGAAGGAGTGTGGACACCGGAGCACTACTTCGTTGCTGCCGTGAACTCGTGCTTCATGACCACATTTCTAGCCATAGCCGAGGCGTCGAAGCTGGATTTCGTGAGTTTCGACTGCAAGGCGGTCGGCAAGTTGGAGAAAGTCGAAGGAGCTGGTTTTCAGATCACCGAGGTCGTCATCAAGCCGAAGCTTGTGGTCCGGCATGTCAAAGATCTTGACAGGGCTCAGCGGGTTCTGGAAAAAGCGGAGAAGAACTGCTTGATCTCGAACCCAGATTATGCGCCGAGCGGGCTTATAGCGACTGAACCGGAACGGAGGGATTGAAAGGAAAGCGGGAGTGCCCTAGGATAGGCGGTTTGCAAAGACGACCTATCCAGACTTGATAGAGCGATCAAGGAAAGGAGCACTCCCGAATGGAGAAGATAGCAAAAGCGCCGAGGTCTGAAAAGGCCGTTGCGAGCGGAAAAGAAAGAACGCGGGGGAAAGCCAATAAAATCGGGGCGGCCACCCGGTACGACTTTGGAGGCGGGGTGCTGACCCCGTACGGCGGCCTGTTACCGCTGGCGGCGTTGTTGGAGAAGCTGGAGTTTGTGCAGCTGCTGTACGAGAAGCTAACGGTCAAGCGGCAGCCGGCGAGTCTGAGTAATGCCCAATTCGTGATGGGGACCGTGTTGATGTTTTACTTAGGTTTTGCGCGAATGCACCATGTGAGATACGTGCGGGACGATGAGATGGTGCAAGAGGTGTTGGGCAGCGCGG